>SKXU01000082.1 GCA_007128245.1 Candidatus Woesearchaeota archaeon | reverse complement strand
TGCCAAGTAGTTGGCGACGATCTTACTGTGACCAACCCTGAGCGCATTCACAGAGCAATAAACGCGAAGAGTGCTAATAGTTTACTTCTGAAAGTAAATCAGATTGGAACCGTCACAGAGAGCATTCATGCTGCACAGCTTGCGTTTGATAATGACTGGACGGTTATGGTCTCTCATCGCTCAGGTGAGACTGAGGATGCCTTTATTGCGGACCTCGCAACTGGTCTTGGGTGTGGGCAAATAAAGCTTGGTGCTCCTGTGCGTGGTGAGCGGACCGCAAAGTACAATCAGTTACTTTGGTTGGAAGATCAGTTTCGTCTCCCGCTAAGAAATGATTTCCATAAATAAAAGGTTTATAAGCAGTGACTGTTTTTGGAAGCGGTATGGAGTACGAGACAACTGCTGATATCTCAACACCTAAACCCATCATTGATCAAGTGATTGGGCAAGAAGAAGCTGTGCGTGTGATTCGTAAGGCTGCCAAGCAGCGCCGACACGTCTTGCTTATTGGTGAGCCAGGAACAGGTAAGAGTATGCTTGGCGTCGCCTTGGCTGAGCTATTGCCTAAGGAAAAACTTGTTGACATCGTCTCATTTCCTAATCAAAATGATGAGAATCAACCGCTCATTCGCACGTTTCCAGCAGGTCAAGCGCGTGAGTTGGTGGCGCGCAGTCGCGTGCAAGCAACAGAATTTTTTAAGAACCAAAATCTGATTATGATTCTTCTCGCCGTGCTCGCAATGATTGCTCCGTGGTGGATTTTGTATCGCTATGAATCAGAGATCATGTTTGCAGCATTCTTTTTAGGGGGCATTATGTTTCTTGCAGCAGTGCTCTTGTTCATGAACCTTGGAAAACGCATGGGGGCTACTCGCACGTCTTCTCCTAAGATTATTGTTGATAACTTCAACAAGCAGCAAGCTCCGTACTTTGACGCGACAGGAGCGCACGCAGGAGCATTACTTGGTGATGTGCTCCACGACCCGTTCCAATCGGGAGGTCTTGGTACTCCTGCGCATGAGCGCGTAATTGCTGGGATGATTCATAAGGCGCACATGGGAGTGTTGTTTGTTGATGAGATAGCAACGCTTGCGCGAGATACGCAGCAAGAATTACTCACTGCTATTCAAGAGGGAAAGTTCTCAATCACTGGTCAGTCCGAGCGTTCTGCAGGTGCTATGGTGCGCACAGAAGCAGTGCCGTGTAACTTCGTGCTCGTCGCAGCAGGTAACGTTGATACGATCAAGGGCATGCATCCTGCGCTGAGAAGTCGTATTCGTGGGTATGGATACGAGGTGTTCATGGAGGACACTATGAAAGACACTCCGCAGAATCGTGAGAAGCTCGCACAGTTCGTTGCTCAAGAAGTCACGAAAGATGGTAAGATTCCTCATTTCTCAAAAGAAGCTGTTGAGCGCATCATTCAGGAAGCGCAGCGACGAGCGAACCGCGCGCATCACCTCACGCTTCGTTTGCGGGAGCTTGGAGGCATTGTGCGTGCAGCTGGCGACTTGGCTGTTGAGCGAGAAGATGATCTTGTGACTGCTGATCACGTCCGTGACGCACTCAAACTCGCGCGCACGCTTGAGCATCAAATGGCTGATAAGTATATTGAGCGCAAAAAAGAGTATGAGGTTATCATGACCAAAAAGTCGTGCACGGGTCGCGTGAATGGGCTTGCGGTCATGGGCGCTGGCTCTTCTACGAGTGGTATCGTGCTTCCTATCGAGGCAGAGATTACTCGCGGTGGAAAAGAGACTAAAATTATGGCTACGGGTCGGTTAGGTGACATTGCAAAAGAAGCTATCACGAACGTCTCTGCGATTATTAAGCGTATGTTTGGCGATGACATTACTGAGCATTATGATATCTTCGTGCAATTCTTACAAACCTATGAGGGTGTTGAGGGTGACTCTGCCTCTATCGCGGTTGCCACTGCTATTATTAGTGCGTACAAGCAAGTTCCTATCAGACAGGACGTTGCTATGACGGGTAGCTTGTCTGTGCGCGGTGACGTACTTCCTATTGGTGGCGTAACCAGTAAGGTGGAGGCTGCGTCGCAAGCGGGTATTCGCACTGTTATTGTTCCTCGCACAAACCTCAAAGATATCGTCTTGGACTCTAAGGTGCAAAAGCTCGTGAAGATTCAGCCTGTTGATCGTATTGAAGAGGTGCTTGAGATTGCTCTTGACTGGAAGGGACATGAGAAAGTGCTCAAGAAGATTAAGGATACGTATGCATGAGGCAAGAAGTATCTGCTGGCGCAGTCATTTATTCTCCTGCTCGTAACCAGTTTTTGTTAGTGCAGCACCGTGATGGTCACTGGGAGTTTCCTAAGGGCAAACAAGAAGGTGATGAAACGCTCACTCAGACATTGCTCAGAGAAGTGTTTGAGGAGACGGGAATGCGCGGTCGCTTACTCACGTTTAGGACGCGTTCGTCATATTATTTTTATCACAAGGGCAAGGTGCGTAAGACAGTTGATTTTGGTATCTTACTCTCTGATGATGATCCTGTGTTATCCTCTGAGCACTTAGGATTTCGCTGGGAGGATGCGGAGAATGTTGATGCACTGCTCAAGTTTGATGAGCATAAACGAGTGTTTTCGCAAGCACATGCGCACTTAGAAGAAGAGGGATTGTTATAAGTCAATTTGTTGAAGGATGAGTTTGAGCTCTTCAGGTGTGGTATTGAGCATCACGTTTGATTCGATGTACTCAATAGCTCCTGCTGGGATCTTAATTTCGTGCCCGAACGTTCCTGTTCTGATAAGCAAGAACAGTATTTTGTTTGAGTTCTCCTCGAGTTGTACTTCTTGCACTATTCCTTGTCGGGTTCCTTCGCTACAAAACACGCTCATACCTTTTATTTGGCTTGCTGGCGTGGTTGCTAAGAGTACTGCGTGTGGCGTTACTTCCTTGATGTGTCCTGAACCTATCACTAGTCCTTTTTTGAGAAATCCTTTATCGACGCTGATTCCGAGTACTTCCATGGTTTGTGGATTCAGGAGGAGTTTGTCTGTGACTCCGATAAATGTTCCTCTTGGGTCAATCACGTCTTTTCCGAGTACGTCCTCGGAGGTGATCGCTCCGTCAAGGTCTTTACGGGGTGAATTTTTTTCTTGCTTGGTCATGCGTACTCTTTAGGATGAGGCTTGTTCCGAATCGCGAGAACTCCTCTTTGGGAATAGTTATTTTTTGCACGAAGTAGCGTCGTACCGTTACGCTTACGACTTCGTTTGTTTCGTTGACGCGCTCAAGAGCGATGACGGTACCGAATTTTTTTCCGTCAGCACTCACTGCTGATCGTCCAAGAAATAGTGCTGCGGGGTCTATGCCGAGCATGAGTGCTTGTTCTGTGATGCGTGTGACGTAGCTCATGCACACATACATGGTTCTGATGAATCCTTTTCGTACAACGACTCCTTCAAGGGTGCGTTTGTTGGTGTCGATGCGCAGTTGTACTACTCGTCCAATGACGTCTCCGCTTTTTGATAGCACGCGCTTTCCGAGGAGTACGCGTGTTGGTCGTGTTTCTTCATAAGTGGGTCCTTCCCGTATAAAGCTCTCCATTCAGGGTTTGGAGTGCTTGTCATATATAAATCTGCTAGGTAACGAGTGCGAAGAAGCCGATGATGGCGCCGTATTTAAGTGCATTGCCGATGATGACGAGCGTGATGAGTCGTACGAAGTTGTAGCGCGCAATTCCTAGGCCGAAGCTGAGCTGTGGGCTTGGTCCGGGGATGATGTTTACTCCGATGATGGCGTAGGATCCGTATTTGTTCACCATGCGGCGCAGGCTATACATTTTTTTTGGGCTCAAGAAGTATTGTACGATGTGGCTGAGCTTGTATCCGATAAGGTAGCTGACGATGTGTCCAAGCAGAAATCCGCTCATGACGGCGATGTATAATACGAGTGGCGTATTTCCTTGTCGCATTCCTTGAATAAACAGTATTTCTACCGGGATGGGGATGAAGAAGAGTCCTCCGAGCGCTGATGACACGAATAGCGTTACTGCGGTGATATTATCAAAGTCTGGTAAGCTAATAAAGCTTGTTGCGTCTTCGTCTGCGGTAAGGTTGTCGTACACCACCCACGCTCCTGCGGCAACAAGCAAGATGCCCACAATGAGTGCGTAGATGCGTGGTTTTACATGGTCATTGGTTTCATACACGAAAAGACGCTTTGGCATGTGGTGTTTGGGTTTGCGCCTGTTTTTATAGTCTTCTGCTATTAGACTGCGAACTCACTCGCCAAGCAGGCTGTCAACTATTGTTTCTGGCATGAAGTGCTCAAAGTCGCCGTAGTCTTGTCCTACGCCGAGAAAGAGGATGGGTTTTTTTGTGATGTACGCAACACTCACTGCTGCGCCTCCTTTGTCGTCTACGTCTGCTTTTGTGAGAATGACGCCGTCAACACGCGTTTTCTCTGAGAACAGGCGTGCTTGTTCGACACAGTCGTTTCCGGTCGTTGCTTCTCCGACAAAGAGTGTGTGGTGTGGTTTTGCGACGCGCACCACTTTTGCAAGCTCATCCATGAGGTTGGTGTTTGAGTGGAGTCGTCCTGCGGTGTCAATGAGTACTACGTCGATGTTTCTTGCGGTTGCGTATTGTATTGCGTCGTACGCAACAGCAGCGGGGTCTGCTCCGTAGCTTTGGGCAATGCAAGGGATATCAAGGTTTTTTGCGTGTTCTTGGAGTTGTTGTATCGCTGCTGCTCGGAAGGTGTCTGCTGCCGCAAACACCACGCTTTTTCCTTCTTGGGTAAAGTATGCTCCAAGCTTTCCTATCGAAGTGGTTTTTCCTGAGCCGTTTACTCCTACGATACAGATTACGAGTGGTGAGTGTTGTTTTGCGCTCTCTAGCAAGTCGATGGGTGTTTGTGACAACACGTCTGTAAGCGTTTCTCTCATGCGGCGCTCAACACGTTCTTTAAGGCCTCCGCGGGCTTCTCGTCCTGTGGTTAGCTCGTCTTGCAGATCTGCTTTTATGCGCTCAATCACTTCTACTGCGACGTTGCTCTCAAGCAGTGCGAGTTCTATATCCCAGAAGAGTTCTTCAAACTTTTCTTCTGAGAGTTGTATGGTAGTAACTTTTTCCTTTATCTTTGCAAAAAATGATTTCTTTTCCGCAACTGGTTGTTCGGCGGGGGGTTTCTCAGTTGTTTTTGCTGGTTTCTCTTGCTGCACAGTAACGCTTGGTTTTTCTGCAGGTTCTGTGGTTGTGATGTGCTCATCTGGCACAGGCGCTGGTTGTTCATCCTCTGCATCTGCTTCTTGCTCGCTCTCTTCTTGAGAATCGCTCAACTCTTTTTCTGCTGCAGTGTCTTCAGCAAGCTCTTCTCCTCGCTCGCTCACTCTTTTAGGAGCGTCAGACTCTTCTTCTCTTGATCTTTCGTCTTCCTCAGCAAGCTCTGCTTCCCGCTCGCTCTCTTCTTGAGGAGTATCTTGATGTGAACTCAACTCTTTTTCTGATGTGGTGTCTTCCTCAATAAGCTCTTTTTCTCGCTCACTTATTTCTTCAGGAGCGTCTAACGCTTCTTCTTCACGTACCTCTGCTTCTTGCTCGGCGCTTTTCGTAAAGCTTGAAAGAGCGTTTTTGAGTTTGTCTTTAAGTCCCTTAAACATTCCCTACCTCGTGTTCTGCTTCGCGCTCTACTCGCTCAACTTCATTGAGTAGCTCTTGGTATTGCTCGATGAGTTGCGAGCGAAACTGCGCGAGTTCTGTGAGTTGTCCTTCAAGAATGTCTTCTGTTTCCTTAGGCGTTTTCTTTACTGCTGCGTCTGCTCCTACGTGAAGTACGAAGTGCTCAACGGGCTTTGCAGTGGCGGGCATGAATATGCCGCTGGCCAGAGGGACGAGGAGTTCGTCTCCCGCCTTGATGCTCGTGCTTTCTTGCACGGCAGTAATCATGTCTCGTAGTTGAACAGTTTTTTGGTCGAGTTCTTGGATGTGCGATTCAAGTTTTTGTTGGTGCTCGCGCAGTGCTTTTATGCGTACATAGAGTTCTCGTGCTCGTGTTTCGTCTATCATGCATCAATAAATCCTAGTGCTTCATCAGCGTTCGTGATTTCTGGCCCTCCGCTTGATGAGCCGATAAGAAATCCGTTACTGTTAGCGATGATTCCTGATCGTACGTATGGGCTTCCGAAATTCACTGTTCCTGGGAGCAGGCGTGGGAGTCGCAGAATGTCTTGTGCCATGTCTTGCTCAAACTGGGTTGCTTGCGAGTGGATAAGCCCTCCTTTTGTGGTGATAATCATTCCTGAGCCGACCACTTCTGTTTCTGCGATGCGAAACAGGTGTGTTTCTACACCAAGGAGTTTCTCGATGTGTGCTCGTTGCTGCTCACTAAACATTGGTCCGATAAGAGCTCCGTGCTCGTTGGCTACAATGTTGTTCCCAAGGGCGGTGTGCGTCGTGGATACTGATTGCACACTCACTCCGGCTTGTTTGAGCGCTTTTATCTCGTGCTCAAACGCGATATCTGGTATGAGTAGTGTCTGTGCGTTTCCAGCAAGAAACACTCCTGCAAGGCTGGTTCCTGCGATCGTTGTCACAACCACAGGTACGTTAAGTACTGCTTCGAGTTGTGGCTTGAGGTTTTCAGCTTCTGGGCCGAGCACGCAGTAGGTGTCGGTTGCGAAAGCGTAGAGTCCTATATTCGTATTTCCTTGCGTATTTGCGGTATCAACATGCATACACAAAAAGAATGTGGACGTCCTTTTAAACCTTCATGCTTCTTCGTTATACACCACGGGTTCTGCGGAGAGCAAGGAGATGCTGATGTGTCCGAAGTGTTCTTGTTGCTCAACGTCTACGCGACGCTCATTTACGAGGTGCAGAAGAGGTATGAAGGTGAGTACTGTGCCTACTTTGTCTTCTTGGTGTGTGAGGTGGTGAAAATACACTGTGTCTTGTTCTTGTGCGATTCGCTCAAGCAAGGTGTTCATTAGTCCTGAGATGTCCGCTTTTTTTTCTGGCACCTTCACTTCTGGCGCTGCGATGTTGTCAAGCGCGCGTTTTTCTCGTCGCACAGTCACTTCTAGTGCTTGCTCAAGGGCTGTGACGAGGTCGTACACGCTCACTTTTCGTTGCCGCGGTTGGGGTGTGCGTGGATAAATCTTTGGTCGCTCTGGAGCGGGGGCTCCTGCGTCAAAGAATTCGTCAAAGTCCATTCCGAGCAAGTCAAGTTCTTCTTCGTGTTCTGTTGAGTGAATTAGGCTGTCAAGAACTGTGAGGTCTTCTCCCATGAGGCGATCTGATTTGATTTTGAGCAGTACTGCTGCTGCGAGCACGAGCTTTCCTCCTACGCGAAAATCGAGTTCTTGGAGTTTTCTGATGATATCAAGAAATTTTTGTGTGAGCAACGTCACGTTGATATCCCATGGATCCATCTGTTCTTTGCGCACAAGGTCTACGATGATGTGTTGCCAGGAGAGTTCGTCTTCTGAGAGGACTACCTGGAGGATTTGTTCGTTTGATTGTTCAGGAGAAAAGGATGTCATAAGCTCCATATTAGTATCCACAAGTGTATACTGGTTATATAAATTTTGTTATTTTCTACGGTTGTATTCTTCGTACAGAAGAGAAAAAATGGGTCCGGCCAGAGTCGAACTGGCGACCTCCGCC
Organism: Candidatus Woesearchaeota archaeon; assembly: GCA_007128245.1. GTDB lineage: Archaea > Nanobdellota > Nanobdellia > Woesearchaeales > SKIA01 > SKIA01. The sequence goes on along the minus strand of SKXU01000082.1, from coordinate 11,140 downwards.
AAGTCAGGGCGGCGTCATAGCCACTAGACCACGGACCCATACATGCAGCGAAGAGCGTACTCCTTTAAAACCTTTCGAGTGGAGCCTGAGCAAAGCATTCTTAAACAGTTACTGCCTACAGCATCCCATGGTGGGCATAGACTTCACACACGCAGGAACACAATCAACACACGACGATATCATCAGCGCTGAGCGCGAGCGCATCCTCGCAGCAACCACGAACTACACTGATCCTCGCTGCTCTGTCGCGCTCGCCTCCGACCCGGAGCTCTTTCACGCAGCAGTTGAGCTCGCACAACAGTACCGAGAAGTAGATCTCGTTGTCATTATCGGTATTGGCGGATCAAATCTGGGCACACTCGCTGCTCTGAGCGCCACCTACGGGATTGCGTGGCCCAAACACGTCGTGTTTTTTGACACGGTAGACCCTGATGATACTGTCCAGCAACTCCAGACACTGCGTACTGCGTGCCAAGACAAAAAACGCGTCCTCATCAACATCATAAGCAAGTCTGGCACGACTGCGGAGACCCTTGCAAACGCGAAAGTCGTGTGCGACCTCCTCACAGAACACGACTACGCACTCTCAGAGACTGTCGTGATCACAACGGACAAAGACAGCGCTCTTGACGCGTTTGCTTTGCAGCACGCAGTTCCTGCTCTTCATATTCCTGCTCTTGTTGGAGGACGTTTTAGCGTGCTCAGCCCTGTCGGCGTGTTTCCCCTTGCAGTACTTGGTGTTGACGTACAAGAACTCCTTGGTGGTGCGCGAGAGGCGCTTGATGAGTTGCGCTCAGGACAAGACTGCGCCGCGCGCCTTGCCAGCGTGCAGTACGCGCACGCACTCTCGGGTCGCAACCTCGTAGATTTTTTTGTGTTCGCAAAACGTTTTTCTGCGGTGGGCGCGTGGTATCGTCAATTACTTGCTGAGAGCATCGGAAAAACTCCTCAGGTAGGGATTACGCCCACAACGAGCGTGGGCTCAACGGATTTGCACAGCGTGGCGCAACTCTATCTGGCAGGGCCTGCCGACAAATTTTTCTTGCTCGTATCTCTTAGTGACGCACACCCTGTCTTGGTCAGTCCCAGCCCTCTTGATAGCGTCTCACCAGCCATGAAGGGTGTCTCGCACAACGAGCTCTACGCCGCCATTTATCAGGGCACAAAGCAAGCGTTTATCGGTCAAGACATTCCGTTTGTCGAATTCTCTCTTGCGCCCACAGCCCATGATCTTGGGTATCTGTTGCAACTGCTCATGCTTGAGGTTATCTATCTTGGTGCACTCTTTGAGGTAAATCCGTTTGACCAGCCAGCAGTGGAGCTGTATAAGAAAGAAACGCGAGCGGCGCTTACGAGATGAAGTTTCGCCTCCGAAGAGAAAAAAACACTGTTTCTGTCCGCGCAGAAGATGATACGGGACGCACGCTCTCAACAAAGCAACTGATGAACGCCCCTGCTGAATTGGCTGTCGCAGCCTCTCGTCTGGCGGTGTGTGTTGAGCGAGAAAACCCTCAAGAAACTGATCCGCCAGCAATTCTTGAGCGCGTACACACTTACTCAGAACTCCAGGTCGTATCAGCTCTCAAAGACACGAGTGCTGTTATTGGTGCGCGATTTCTTGAGAAAACTCCTCTTGAGTTCTCCTTTGAAGGAGAATCTGTTGTTGCGCACGCAAAACTCGGAAGGACTCGCGTACGTGTTGACGGCACACAAGCTGGTGTGTTTGGCCAAGATCCTGCGTTCGTGTTTGCAGACCAAGAAACGCTACTCCTTGCTGAAATTGATCTCGACGCGCCCCCTGTGCTAAAGCATATCATTGATCACACACAAACTCCTATTCCTCGTAGCTTCTCAAAAACCTTGTTTGACACGGTCTTTCACGACGCTGATGGCTTGGGAAGGGTGTATTTGTCGCATGCATCCATTATTGAGCCGCTCGCGACAGCTCCTACAACGCGGTTGTACATTATTGAGCGCGGAGCAAGTTTTGTGTGCGAGCTCAGATTCGTGTACAAAGACACTGAGATTCCGTTCGGGTTTGAGGGTGAGCGATACATCTTTGCAAACGCAATGCTTGTGCGCATAACGCGTGACTTTGCAGAAGAGCAGCGTCGCTACGAGCAACTCCTCAGCCATGGATTGCTTGAGGAAAAAGGAGTGTTTATTCCTGAAAACGATCCTGTGTCGTGGCTGGCAGAAACTGCTCGAGCCCTCATTAGTGATGGTGTTGAGGTGTTTGGGCGAGAAGCCCTTCTTGGACGGCGAGTGCGTGATCAGCAAGCACGTATGTCTGTGTCAGTAAGTACTGAGCGAGACTGGCTTGATTTGCGCGTGTCAGCGCAAGTGGAGGATTACGATATTCCTGTCCGTCACCTCGTGCACGCGCTTATTGAGCGTGAGCGATTCGTGCAGCTTTCTGATGGCTCGTTAGGAGCGATTCCTCGTGAGTGGATTGATAAACTCTCAGAAGTCATTGGTGTGCTTGAGGTTACTGATACGGGTTTTCGTGCGCAGCCCGCACAAGTGGCTGTGGTGGAAGAGGTCGTGTCTGTGGCGAGCGAGCACGACGCCTCAGTGCAGTATGAGGACTTGCGCAAACGATTTGCGCGCGGACCCCTCCCGCTTGAGCGCGCACAACCAGAAGGGTTTGCAGGGCAGCTGCGACCGTACCAGCACAAAGGGTTTGAGTGGATGACGCATCTGCGTTCGCTGGGCGTGGGCGGTCTTCTGGCTGATGATATGGGTCTTGGAAAGACGTGTCAAGTGCTGTGTTGTTTGCAAGATGCGCGCGAGCATGGCAGCACAAAGCCGTTTTTGGTCGTCGTACCCACAAGTCTTGTCTACAATTGGAAAAAGGAGGCGGAGAAATTCACTCCTGACAGAAAGGTGTACGTGCATCACGGTGATGGGCGAGCATCCACTGCTGAAGAATTGCGCACAAAAGACGTGATTATTACGACCTACAACACCTTAAGAAATGATATTGCTGTTTTTGCCACGGTCCCTCTTGGGTATGCGGTGCTTGATGAGAGTCAATACATTAAGAATCCTCACAGTCAAGTATCGCGTGCTGTGCGCCAATTAGTTGCTGATCACCGCATTGCTGCCACAGGAACGCCTATTGAGAATTCTTCTTTGGAGCTGTGGTCACAATTTGCCTTTACAAACCCTGGCTTGCTTGGTGGACAAGCATATTTTACTCGCACATTTGCGCGGCGTATTGAAGAGCGAGGAGATGCTGAGCGCGCAGAAGCACTCAAGTTACTGGTTGCGCCGTTTATCTTGCGCAGAACAAAAGAGTCTGTCGCAAAGGATTTGCCTGAAAAACAGATCTCTGTGGTGTATTGCGATCTTGAAGATGAGCAAGAAACCTTGTATAATGCCGTGAAAGCCTATGTTAAAGAAGATGTTGAGGAGATCATGGAGCAAGAAGGCATGGGTGGCGCTCAGGTGAAGATCTTGCAAGGACTGTTGCGCCTGCGCCAGCTTGCCAACCATCCGCTCTTGGTTGATAAGAATTATCTTGGTCGCTCAGGAAAGTTTGACGCCCTTCTTGATAGACTCTTTGAAGCAGTTGCGGAAGGACATAAAGCGCTCGTGTTCTCAACGTTTATCGGGACGCTATCGCTGTTGCAGCAAGAGCTTTCTGCGCGCGGTATTCGCTACGCGTATCTTGATGGTCAAACAGGTGATCGTCAAGCACAAGTAGAGTTGTTTCAAGAAGATGAGGGGGTGAGCGTGTTCTTAATTAGTCTCAAAGCAGGTGGTGTAGGTCTTACCTTGACTGCTGCTGATTACGTGTTCATCGCAGACCCGTGGTGGAATCCTGCCGTTGAGCGTCAGGCGATTGACCGCGCGCACCGGATTGGCCAGACAAAGCCTGTCTTGGTGTATAAACTGATTTCTCGCGGTACTGTTGAGGAGAAGATATTGGCTTTACAAGAGCAAAAAACTGCGTTGTCAGAAGCAGTTATTCAAGAGGATGGGTTTTTCAAAACACTCTCGCCTGACGATGTGCGCTCGCTTCTTGAGTAGTGCTGACATACGCTTATATAGTCAGTATTTTCTTTTCACGCAATGATTGACGTGGGTATTCTCTTCGCGCTTATCTCCTTAGTTGGTTGGGGCGTGGGTGATTTTCTTATTCAAAAAAGTACTCGCAGCATTGGTGTGTGGCAGACGAGTGTGTACTTGTCTTTGTTTGGCACGCTCCTTCTCGCTCCGTTCGCGTGGATGTTTGCGCCTCCCATCTCTCGTTCTTTGGCGGGGTTGTTTGTGATTGGCGCCCTCGTCATGACGATTGGTGTCTGGATTAATTTTACCTCGCTAAAAAAAGGCAAGTTATCTGTTATTCAACCAGTTCTCGGATTAGAACTTGTGTTCGTGGCACTCATCGGTTTTTTCTTTTTGTCAGAGCAGCTCTCTACGCAGCAGTACGTAGCGGTGGCAGTCATAACGCTGGCTACGATATTGGTGAGTTATACGCACTCAGGCGAGCGTTTTTCTTTAGAAAATGGTGTGCTCTGGGGGTTGTGCGGCGCGGTGTTTATCGCGTTCATGGACGTCATTAAGGGTGGACTGTCACAACTGACGCATCCACTTTTTGCGCTATTTGTTCTCAACGCACTCTGGTGTTTTTTGAGCTTGCTTGTGGTGTTGTTTCGTGGTGAGTTCTCCTCGTTGCGTGCTGGGGTTTGGGCGCATCCTCGTCTCGTGTTCTGGCAGTCAGCACTTGATAATGTTGCATGGATAGCCTTTGGATTTGCCGTACTCTACATTCCTATCACAGTGGCTTTAGCGATTAGTGAGAACTTCATTTTGCTCTCCGTCATCTTAGGAATAGTGCTGAATAAAGAACGGCTGAGGTGGTGGCAAGTGATTGGCGTTGCGCTCAGCATGGTGGGTCTTGCAGCGCTACTTTGGTGAGTCGCGAGCGAGGAGTGGGCGAAAGAACGTTCCAAAGTCCTTCATTATTTCCTCTTGGTGTTCTGAGCATGCATGATTTGCTCCGTGATATGTTTTCAGTTGTGCGCCCATGGTGCTTGCTTGTTGGCTGAATTTGTATGGTGAGAACTCATCTTCTGTACCGTGCGTGACGAAGACTCTTGCTTTCGCGTCGCGTAGTGCGTGAAAGCCATTAAGGGCGGGGAGTTGCTCGTAAAACGTGTATGGCAACTCGAACGTGTGGCGTCCAACGTGTTGTTTGAGTCTTCCTTCTTGCTTCCACTTGGTAAGATCTACCGCGCCGCGTCTGACGAGAGTATCAAATATTGGTGCGTAATTCCATACTGGACTTGACATGCCTACGCGAGTAATTGATGGCGTCTGTGCCGCTGCGTGCAGTCCTATGAGTGCGCCGTAGCTGTTACCAAATATTCCTCGCACAAAATATCCTTGTTCGCGAGAATGCTCGATTGCTGCGAGCGTGTCGTTTACACTATCGTGTGGGGTGCGATTCTGTATTTCTCCATCGCTTGTTCCGTGTCCTGAGAGATCAAATCGCAAGACGCTCAATTCGTACGTTTCAAGGTTGCAGGCCATTTTCTTCATGCCTCTATGGCTGTCTCCGCACAGTCCGTGCACGAGCACGATGAGTGGTTGCTCTGGTGTTCCGTGGAAGTGTCCTGATAACTCAACGTCTTCTCTGTGAAAGCGAGTCTTGCGCATACGACTCAGAAAGAACCACGCATTTAAATTAGTTACTGCTTAGTGGATACACTTTGCCGTTTGGTTGCTGCGTGTTTTGCAAGATAAAACACTCCTGAAATAGCTGCGACATACATCCCCGTAACTACTGTTTCATTCAACAGACTCTCCCCTACTCCTGGGGCTCCAACCGCGCACGTAATACACATATATTCTGCGTTGGGCGTGAGCTATTTATGTGTTTCGCTTTCAAGTACGCACGCGCCAGAAAGTGCTCGCGTATAGGTTTTCTCTTGCAGCTCCACGGCTTTTTTTACGCTCTCATCAGATACAAAATCTGTTACACTCGTTTTTTTGAATCCGTAGATGCCTGCAAGCTGTCCTCGTAGACGTGGCAGCGCCGTAATTCGTTGCTTATAGCGGTCAAAATCATGCCCTGATTGCTCAATTACTCCTCGCAAATCTTGGATGTCTGTAGTGGTGTACCAGCACGCCCGACTCATCGTCACTCGCGCTCCGCGCACGCCGTGTGTGTTATGTGATAAGCTCACAAGCCGACGCCCGTCTTGATCAAGATCGCCGCCTACTTCCACAGGAGAGTATCCTCGCTCGCGCAATAATCCCTTCAGCACGCCGATAAAGTACTTTTGCGCGTCCGTATCCAGTATGCTTCCTTGATGAGGCTGCGCGCGCATAAAGCAGTTTGTGGTGTTATTGCCGTGAAAGTACGCAAACCCTCCGTCAGGTCTGCGCGTCTCGTGCGGCATCCTGTCCTGGTGCAGTCCTGCTATTGCGATTGGGGGTTCGTTGTGATTGAGTAACACAGCAACGCGCTGTTCTCTTCCTTGCGCGAGTACTTCGTACACGATTGCAGGAATGGTGACGTCAACGTCATCGGTGATGATCGCATTCTCTTTTGTAAGTGCGAGTTCAAGCGAGTGCATCTGCCACCTCGAATCTTCCTTGTGTCAGTGCGTGTTGTAGTGCGCAAATCAGTTCTTGCTTGCTTGCGCCGCACTCTTCTTGCACGCTTGTAAGTGCTCGCGTAGATACTGCTCGTCCCTTACTATCTACTCCGTGCGGATACAGTGCCGCCCAGAGTTTTTCTCTGTCAACGCTGTACAGCAAGGTTCCTCCCACGTATGTTACTCCTTGCGTTCTTCTTGCTGTGGCGCCGCTGATTTTTCCATTCGCCGTCACGACATCATTGATTGGCTTGTGCTGCGCCTCGATTCCAAGGGTTGCGAGTGCATCAACGACGCGTCCACACACATCGGCGTAATCTTCGTTAATGTCTTGTGTGCGTGTTGGATACGCGAGCATCCACGACACTTCTCCATCCTCAGAAAGATACATCGTTCCCCCGCCTCCTGCGCGTTGCACCACCACAAGTCCTTGTCTTTGTGCTTCTTGCACATCTACTGCTTGTGCGATGTCTTGTCCTGCGCCTACATTCACGCACCCTGGCTTCCATCCGTGCACGCACACTACAGGCCGCCATGTCTGCGCTACTTGGCTGATGATACGCTCATTTATCGTATTCTTTTCTTCAGGATGAAGTGTTGTGTACGTAATGAGTGTGTACATACAGATGGCGATTGAGTTGTATTTATTACTGTTTGGGGTTGGTACAGCTATTTAATTGCGCAGTCACTGCTCTGTGTCATGCCAAACATAGCGATACACGTCGCAAGTAATCTTGCTTTGCTCTGGATTATCAGGCGCTTTGACAGAAAAGCATTCGATGCAGACGCGCAAGGAATTGTTCTTGCAGTATTTGCATCCCACCTCATTGACCTCGATCATCTCCTCGCAGACCCGATATACGACCCTGCTCGTTGCAGCATAACGACTCACCCACTCCATCATCCAGTGATGTGGGTGCTCTACACAGGCCTGATTTTCTTCAAGAATCGTCGGGTACGCTATTTTGGTGTTGCACTCGTGTTGCATCTTGTTCTTGATGCGCTCTGGTGTATACGGTAACTAAATACTATGAGGTGGCAGTAATCCTTATATATGCCTATTTTCGTTGTGTTCTTGTGAAGTGGTCTGCTAAGAAAACGTTGCTCATCATCGCCGCCGCGGTTCTGTTAGTATTCATGGGTCTGTACACCTTGTTTGGTGCATTCATGCACACGAGTCTAGATTCACAACCTCGTCTCGGGATGACTCAAAGTACTTCATTGAGTTTAGAGATTCCTCCAAATACGCTCTCGGAAGTTCATGCATCAGTGAGAATGTTTCTGCAGCAACACCCATCTAGTACGTTAGTGAGTGAGTCTACTACGATAAACGACCGTACAGCGCGAGCACACATTGAATTTACTGTTCACGCTGACCGTGCTGACGAAGTACTTGACTCTCTGAGATCATACGGGCGCGTAACGTCTTTTCATCACAGCACCCGATATCAATCGCAAGGTACTACAGCAGATCCTTCGGTCGTGACTGCTCGCCTGACTATTGCTGAACGAGAAGGAATTTTTGCTGGCATATCTCGTCTGAGCATTCCTCAGTTGCTAAGCATCTTGTTTACCAGCGCTGCTGCGCTGATCTGGTTTGTCTTCGCAATACTTCCTTGGGTGATACTTGGCAGTCTTATCTGGTATGGTGTGCGTCTCTATAACAAGCGTAGCGCTCCGCCTAAAAAGAAGGGCTAAGCACAACACCTATAAACGAGAACTCTTTTGATGCTGTATGGCAAAAACTCCTTCCACAATGGTGCCGCTAGGCACTCCTGCACCGTCGTTTTCACTGCTCGAACCACTCACTGGCGAGATGATCTCTTTTGATGATGTGCGCGGAGAATACGGTACTGTGGTGATGTTTATCTGCAACCATTGCCCGTTTGTTAAGCACGTGCAAGAAGAGCTTGTGCGAGTCGCGTCTGAGTACGGCCCGAAAGGAGTGGGTTTTGTAGCGATTAACAGCAATGATGTGGAAAAGTACCCTGATGACAGTCCGGAAAAAATGGTTGATGATGTTGAGCGCCTTGGATACTCATTTCCGTACCTGTTTGACGACACGCAAGAAGTTGCAAAAGCGTACAACGCTGCGTGCACACCAGATTTTTTTGTGTTCGACGAGAGTGACTTGTTAGTGTACCGTGGACAGCTTGATGATTCGCGCCCAGGCTCTGGCGTTGCTGATGGCAAGGACTTGCGTTTAGCGCTTGATCGCTTGCTTTCTGGCGAGAAGCCACTTGCAGACCAACAACCAAGTATTGGCTGTAACATTAAGTGGAAGTAATCACTCATAAGCAGTAGGTGTGGTTTATAAATACGTGTTGGTGCTACGTCATTTATGACTGAAGCTTTGGCTATCCTCACTGCATTTGTAGTGGTGGTTCTCGTAGGAATCTTTGCTTCAGTACTCTCCAAAAAACTTCGCGTTTCAAACATTTTGTTACTCATCCTCTTAGGTAGCGTTCTCTCAGAGGCAGCACGCTTTTTTGGCTTGGCAGAAATCCCTCATGTCGCGATGGTCGCCCTCTCAGTGATTGCTCTTGCGCTCATTGTTTTTGAAGGCAGCTCCAAGTTTGATTTCGGAAGCCTCAATGATTTCTCTTTTAAAGCAATGCTGCTTGTCGCGCTATTTATTTTGTTGAATCTCATCTTTCTCATGCCGCTTTACGCATTCTTTTTTGCGCCTGAACCCACGCTCACAGCGTTCTTACATGGAGCGATCTTTGCAATTATTGTCATCGCAACAGACGCTGCTGCAGTGTTTTATCTTCTCAAAGACAAAGTGGGGCGTGTCATGGAGTTCTTGGAGGTGGAAAGCATTATCAACACCCCAGTCATTGTTATCTTGCCGTTTCTCGTGCTTGACTTTTTAGGTGCTGTTAATGCCGGCACAGGCCTTGATTGGGGTGTGTACGGAATGAATTTTCTCGTGCAAATAATCGTTGGTCTTGGAACCGGACTTCTTGTTGGTCTCTTGTTTTTCCGGGTGATGAAACAATTTTATGATCAAGAAATAAGTCCTCTCTCCCTTATTACTTCTGCACTTCTCGCGTATGTCCTCGCTGAAAACCTTGAAGGGTCAGGAGTGATTGCGGTAGCAGTGCTGGGATTCATGTTTGGTAACACGTACTTAGCAGGAAAACAAAGCCTTGCCTCGTTTAACAGCATGCTCTCAAACAGTCTTGAAATTATTGTGTTCATGCTTGTAGGATTTATTGTGTCTTTGCGCATGCCGCTTGAGACCTATCTGTATGGCTTCGTGGCTTTTTTAGTGATTATCTTTACGCGGTACGCGGCAGTATTGCTTACCGTCAGAAAGGACGGGTACTCTGCGCGTGAGCGCTGGTTTATGATCCTTGTAAATCCCAAAGGGATTGCTACTGCGGTAATGGTGTTTTCGCTCTCCATCCTCGCTGTTGATGGGTTGCAACTCGTGCTTGAGCTCATCGTGCTCACCATCATCTATTCGGTGGTTGTTGCGACTGTGGTATCAAGGTATAGTCACAAATTCTTACATGAAGATACGCCTGTTGTGCCTAACACGGCTTCAACAGACGAAGGTGTCATCGAAGTAGAATCCTAGTTTCTGTTCTGTTCGCTGTAGTGCCAACGAGCTGGTTCAACACAATCCATGACACTAGATATAGTGTTTTTGTATACTCGGGCACTACTGTTAGAGCGGATAAAAGGTTTTAAACCAACAGTCCCGAATACTCGGTGTTGGGAAATCAAGGCGAAATTCCTTGGCTGTGCCGCAACCGTAAAGTCGGAAAACCAGCGCAAAGCTGTATGCCTTCGAGCAAAGGAAACCATCTTGGCTTCTGGAACCATGCAGCAATAATGTGAGACTACCATGAGAATACTAGAAGTACAAAAACGAGACGGAACAACGAAGCCATTTAGCGAGCACAAAATTACTGTTGCGGTAAAAAAAGCAATGGATGCATCAGGTGAAGGAAGCCTTGAGGATGCGCAAGCAGTGATGAGAACTGTCCTTAGTGTTCTTGAAAAAATCAAAGACCATGACCGCAAATACATTCCTTCCATTGAAGGGATACAAAACATCGTGGAAGAATCATTGATGTCAAGCAGCTTTCACAAGACTGCCAAAGCATACATTCTCTATCGTGACCAGCGAGCACGCGAGCGTCAACGAGACATTTTTTCTGCACGCATTAATCTCAAGCCATATGACTATCCGCAGCTCCAGCAATATGTTGATGCTATTCGTCACAGCTACTGGATTCATACCGAGTTCAAATATGACGGAGACATCCAAGATTTCCGAGTGCGCCTCACAGATTCCGAGCGTGACGCAATCAGAAAAACCATGCTTGCAATCTCACAAATTGAGGTTGCTGTGAAAACGTTTTGGGGAGACGTCTACAAGAAACTTCCTAAACCAGAAATTGGTGGTGTGGGAGCGACGTTTGCAGAAAGCGAGGTCAGACACCACGACGCGTACTCTCACTTATTAGAGATATTAGGACTAAATGATGAGTTTGCAAACCTCAAAAATGAGCCTG
>SKXU01000057.1 GCA_007128245.1 Candidatus Woesearchaeota archaeon | reverse complement strand
CTCATTCCCGCCCACTCTGCAGTTTCTCCGATGGCGGATCGGATTTGTTCTTGGCATTGTTGAAAGGGTTGCTGTATCTGTTCATATCGTCCTGCGGGAAGACTCTGCGGGGGCACTCGTTGTAGGGATCCTGATGATTGTGTGATGCGCTGGGCTGCTCGCGCATCATCATCCATCTCTGCACTACTTGGACCGAAGATGACTGTTTCTGAGCGCATGTTCATCACGACGTATTCATTTCCTTCTACTGTGACACGCGCATATCCTGGCCTGCACGTGGGTACGTTTGGGAGTTGTGATTGTCGTAGTGTGAGGAGTCGGTCAAAGTTTGTTGAGACATCACACACATCCCCACTCGTAGATACGAGGTTGCGTATGACGTTGTATCCCCTATCAAAGTCTTGTATGGTATTTTGTGCATTTCCGAGCAGGTTTCTTGTTCTATCCAGTTGGCACAGCATACGGGTGCGCATAGCAGACATTCCACATACCGCAGATTGTAGTGCTCCTACTGCTGTGAGCGGGTTTGACAAGAGGAGTTCTGCGCGTGCAAGAATAGTGTCTGCCCATGCAGTCAAAGGTAATGCAAAGTAGAATGCTCCTCGTTGTTGGACGCATTCTGCATATGATCGTTGTTGTTGACATTCACGTACTGTCATTCCTGTCTGCCCTGCGTCTCTCAGACATGTTTCATAGACGCATTGTGTGTGGAGTTTCGCGTATTGATGTTCCATATACGCGGGCAAACATCCTGTGAGGATCGCTGCGTATTCGCTTCGTGCGGGATCAAGCAGGGTGCTTCTGTCAAAGCTAATTCCTGATGCTTGTTGTATTGCTTGGAGGTGTCCGCGAAGTCCTTCTTCAAAATTAGTTCCTAAGGCTTCAGGCGCGTCCCCTCCCAGCACACTTCCTATATCACACGTCACCATGAAACAGAGTGGTTGCACAGTGTCTCGTAAGCGATCAATTCCTCGTCGTACCTCACGCTCTACTTCCGCTGCGGGCGTTGCAAGCTGTTCACCTAGGAGGTTGTCTAGTGCTAAGGTGACGAGTTGCGTGACGAGTTGTGCTGCCAGCATGTTTTGTTCTACTCCGCATAGCGCGCCTAATGCTTCAACGCTAAGACTCATAATACGCAGCTGCTCTCGTCGGTCACGTATCTCTCTGTTGAGTACTTGTTGTACTTCTCGTAGTTGTTCTTGTGGCGGTGGCAAGCGTACGAGGTGCGGGGCAAGAGGAATTTCGAATGTGTCTTCTTCTGCGTTTGCTCCGATGCCAAACACGGTGTTTCCTACGCGTGTTGTTGTGCGTAGCGTGCAGGTGATGTTTCCTTCATACGTTGCTGCTTGGTGTCTTGTTGTCGTAGGGTTGAGTGTGAGTTCAAGTCGCGTTGATCGTTGCGCCACGATAGGTTTTACTTCGAGGTTTTGTCCTGCGAGGCGGCATTGCGCGCTCATGATGATTGGTTGTCCGCTCGTTTCTTGTATGGGTGTGAGGCGCACGTCAATAAAGAAGTCTTTGGGGATGACTTGCCAGGTGTATGCGTCTATGCGTGTTCTTGGGCTTGCGTGTACGTTCCAAAAGTTTGGTTGCGCAGTAGCGTCTGATTCATAGACTTCTATGCGTAGTGTTCGTCGTGCTTGGTTATTTGCTCTGTCAGCAATGATGATCTCTATGTCGTCTGTGATGCGCTGATTTGGTGGTCTCACGTCTGCTACGCACTCAAGTTGGTTTTGTTGTGTTCCTCGGCGCATACATTGTCCTGTGAAGTTACCAAAGCTTGTCTGCACGCGCATCGTTGCTGCGAGAGGTTCTTCTACGTGCACGAGAAACCGTATTGATTGTCCTCCAGGGAGTTGGTCTGCGTTAATTGGCAGGCGGTCTGCTTGTAACGACACGTCAATAATGCTTGGTGCGATGGCGTCGTACGTGACTTCAAATTCTCGTTCAGCAAGGTTTCCTGCCACATCTTCTGCGAAGATGCGAATGGATTGATCCACATTGCCTGAAATTCTTGTTGTGCATGAGAGCGCGTCTTGTATGAGGCTGCAGCGCGTGTCGAGTTGATTGTTGTTTGCGGTTACGCGCACAGTTTCCGGCAGTACTGGGCTTCCTTGCCGTCGCACTGTGAAGCTGAGATTGCCTTGGTTTGGTCCGAAAGCGCATGTTTGCGTGCACTCCCCTACGCGTATGTTTTCGATGAGTGGAGGCGTTTGGTCTATTTGGAAGTTCAGGGTTACGTCCCTTGGTTCGAGTCGTACTTGGTTTCCGTCTTCAATGAGTCTGCTGGCCGTGAGGGTAACTTGTGGTGAGAGCTCCAGCGTTGCAGGAATTCTGCATCGCTCGGGACAGCCTCGTGGAGTATCTAGTGCGCCTCCTCCAGCCACTAGCGCGTCTCCAGCCCATTGTACTGAGAGAACATTTCTGCTCACTCGAAAAGAGAGTTCTCCTTGTACTACTTGGTCTGGGCTTGCGTACGTAATGGGTTGTCCTTGCACTTCAAATCGCACGTCAGAGACTGCTGTTACCACTGGAAGAATCAGCAGCGCTGCAAGAAGTGCAATCCATTTCACAGTGCTGATTCCGAGAACCTGTTTTATAAATGTTCTTTTTCACTCCGCACTAATTACCGCACACGTCCAAAAGCGTGTTTATCTACTGTAATAGTTGCTCCGTGAAGCGGCGTTTCGTCTATGTAGACTCCTTCGGCACTACTCGTAATGGTGTGTGTGAGAAATTCATCAAACGTCACTGCTTCGGTCTGTGCTTGCGTTTCTCCAACACATAGCTGCGTTCCGCTTGGTGCGTCTGCAAGGAGTAATCCCACTGTTCCGCTTTCATCCTCGCTTGCGAGCAGCATTCCTTGACTGAGTTCTCCTCTGAGCTTTACTGGTTGGAGGTTGTAGACGATGATGATGTGTTTTCCTACGAGTTCTTCTGTGGTGTAGTGTTCTTTGAGTCCTGCCACGAGTTGTCTGGATTCTTTACCGACCTCAAGGGTGAGCACGAGGAGTTTGTCTGCATTCGGGTGATTTTTTGCGTTGGTGATGCGTGCAACGCGCAAGTCGAGCGGGTGCGTTTTTGGGAGGAATTCTTCTTCGAGTTGTGCTCGCAGGTCATCATCGAGTTTGGTGAAGAGTGGTTGCGGAGTTGCTAGCTCGCTAAACGGTTTGTCGTACGCCCCTGCGAGGTTTTCGTACGTAAGACCATCTACTCCAAGGAGTTCTTGTATGCGCTGTGCTGTGTGCGGGATGAATGGTTGCACGAGTAGTGAGAGGTCTTGTACGATCGTGAGGAGTGCTCTAATGTCTGCTGCTGCTCGCTCAGGATCGGTAGCCACTGTCTTCCACGGTTCTTGGTGCTGAAAGTGTGCGTTTGCGTGCTTGGCTACTTTCATCGTTTCTTTGAGTGCTTCTCGTAAGTGGTGTGCGTCAAGCAGCTCGTGTATATGTGCGTATGCGCGTCTTGTCTGCGCAATGAATGCTTCTTGTGTCGGCGTGAGTGCTCCTTTTTGAGTTGCAAGTTTTGTGTGTGCAAAGTGTGTTGTTCTGTGCACGAGGTTTGCCAGGTTTGCGATGAGTTCGTTATTTGTTTTTGCTTGAAAGTCTGCGAAGCTAAATGTGCTGTCAGCGCTTTCTGGTCGTACGGAGAGTAAGTAGTATCTCCACACGTCTGCTGGGAGCTGTTTTTCGTAGCGGATGCAGTCTTCTGCGAAGACTCCTGTTTTTCTGCTTTTTGAGAATTTTCCTCTCTCAAGATTGAGAAAGTCTGTTGCTGCAATGGTGTCTACGGTGTTCCAGTGCGTGCCTGTTCCGAGCAGTGTTGCTGGGAAGATGACCGAGTGGAATACGACATTGTCTTTTCCCATGAATTGTACGAGTTCAACTTCTGGGTTGTGCCACCACTCCTTCCAGTCCTCTCGTGCGTGCGCGGTGATGCTGATGTATCCTATGGGCGCGTCAAACCAGACATAAAACACTTTTCCTGGCATTCCCGGCACATCCACTCCCCATGAGAGGTCTCGTGTGATTGCTCGTGGTTTGAGCTCTTGCATCCATTGTTTTGTGATTGCTTCTGCGCTCGCACTCCACGTGTGCACTCGCGGGGAGAGCCATTGCTCCACCACTGGTGTGAGTGCAGGCAAGTCTAAGAAGAGGTGCGTTGTTTTTTTGATAACAGGGGTTGTATCTGTGAGTTTGCTTATGGGTTGTACGAGTTGCGTTGCAATAATAAGTTGTTGGCACGCGTCGCACTGGTCTCCTCTCGCGCCACTCGCGCCGCAATGGGGGCAGTCTCCTTCTACGAATCTGTCTGCGAGGAATTGTTGTGCTTTTTCGTCGTAGAGTTGTTCTACTTCTTGCTCGAGAATGTATCCGTTGCTGTCTAGCTCTGAAAAAATCTCTTGCACGATTCGCGCGTGCGTGTCTGTGTGCGTGCGCCCCCACACGTCCAGTGAGATTCCAAACCAGTCATAGACGTTTTTGTGTAGTGCTCCGTATTTGTCGCAGAGTTCTTGTGGAGTGATTCCTTCTTCTCGTGCTTTGATTTCTGTTGTGGTTCCGTGCTCATCCGCTCCACACACGTATAAAACATCACATCCTTGTAGGCGTTTGTGTCGTGCAAACACGTCCGCTGAGAGCGTGCTTCCGATAAGGTTTCCTAGGTGTGGGATGTTATTTACGTAGGGAAGTGCGCTTGTAACAAGTACTTTTTTTTTCATTACTCTTTCGGGTCGCCTTTCATTTTGAGTCGTTTGGTAACACCCATTTTTTCATTGGTGAACTCATTTTCAAAGACGTATGCTTTCATGCCCTTCCACGTGCGCAACTTGTACTCTGTCGTGGCTGCCTTCCAGTTTTTTCCTGTGGTGTCTGTGTATCTCACCTGCATTGAGAGTTTTTTGAGGTGCGCAGCTTTTGGTTCTGTGTGACCGCATGCTGGGCAGACGAATTCTGCTGCGCGTATCTTTACTTTTCCTGTTTTTTCATCCACGGGTTTTCCCATGAGTGCGTCGCCGCATGCAGGGCAACTAATTTTTTCTACCCACGCAATGATGCGTACGCCGTCTGGGAGTTTTCTGTTACTAAAATAGAGCAGGTCGTCCATACTCTGAGGTATATCATCAAGCATGCTAGGTATAACAGCTCATGGCATAAAAAGCTTATGGTTGCGTGACGCGTGCTATGTATGCTTCAGGCCATTGTGCTTTGCGTAGTTGGTCTTTAATTGCCGCTTCATCCACTCCTTGCATGCGCAGTTGCGTCACGTACAACTTAAGCTCCGATACTTTGTGCTCGTCCAGGACGGGTTTGGTGTGTTTTTTGCTTATCACGTAGTACGTCCCCACGCCGAGTGCTGCGAGAACGAGGAGCCCCACTCCAATAAGGAGCATTCCGAGCGAGAACGTCGCAGCTTCTTCTTGAACCTCTACGGGCTGCTCGTGTATCGGCTCTTCTGGTGGTAGCGAGTCAGGCAGTGGCGCTATCTGGTCGGGAAGTTCAGGGGGCATTTCTTGTCCGGGCACGGGAGCTGCTTCGTCCAGTGGTGGGAAGAATGCGTGTACGTTCACTGCCATGAGCACCACCATCAAGAGCACTAGGTGTATTCGCATAACCTTCTTGAGACCAAGACGCTTAATAAACCTTACTCGCAAAAACAATGATTTTTTAAAGCAGACTCCGTGCCAGAACTGTATGAGGTGTATTGTTGTCGGAGGAGGCATGGCTGGTTTGCGTATCGCAAAAAAGCTTCGCGCCACACTCATAACAGACAAAGAAGAGTTCGTGTT
>SKXU01000071.1 GCA_007128245.1 Candidatus Woesearchaeota archaeon | reverse complement strand
TGTGCAGGCATCGGTTGCTCCTACGCGTGATTTTTCGTTACTGCTTTCTGCGCTCGCTCGTGTACGTCCTGGTTCTGAGACTGACCTTGCTGCGAGTGTGCGCTCGTGTGCAGAATTATTTTCTGGGCGCGCTGATACGCAGCACATTATCTTGTTAACGGACGCGCTTCCTACTGTGGGTGACGTCCCTGATGCGCGCGTGCTTGACGAAGTTGCTGGCGTAGCATCTGCTGGTGTTTCTGTTTCCGTGATTGGTATTGGTCTTGACGCTCAGGGTAAGGCGCTTTCTGAGAAGATTGTTGAGCTTGGGCGTGGTCGGTTGTCTGTGGTGGCGGATGTTGAAGATTTAGATATTATTATTCTTGAGGAGTATGATCGGTTGCGTGCGTAAATTTCATAAGTATTATTAGTTTCGCAAAATATACACGTACCGTGAAAGCAACTATTTCCATTTCTCAGGAGATGAAAGAAAAACTCCACTTGTTAATGCGCCCAGGCGACTCATATGACAACGTAATTCGTAAACTGTACGAAATCACAAAGCGGCACGTGATGCTTGCGTACTTGTATGACGAGACTGATTCAGTGTCTATTGATGAGGCAATTGCCGGCGCAACGAAGGCTAGTAAATCCCGTTCAGTCAAAGCGCGTTGAGTGCGTCTTGTGGTGTTGATACAACGATTACTTGTTTTAAGGGGAGTGCTGTAACCCATTCCTTGATTTCTCCTGTTGCAAGCAGAATTGCCGGGATGTCGTAGTCGTTTACTGCGTGGATAAGTTCTGTGAGTGTTCCGAACCGTCCGTTCAGTGCGATGATTGCGTCTGCTTTGCTGACAAGGTACGCATTTCGTTGTGGGTAGTCCAGTGTGGTTTCTTCGTACTCATCGGCAGGCATTCGTTTTTCTCCTACCTCGTCACGTACCGCTTTGTCGACAAGTATTGCGGTGTGTTTTTTCCCGCCTGCTCGCGTGTAGCTTTCTGCTACTAGGGCTGGGATTCCTTCTCCTCCACCTGTGAGGAGTTCGTGTCCGTGTCGTGCGAGAAGCTCTCCGAGAAGTCGTGCGTCTTCTGCTTGCTCGCTTGCGAGCGTAGTTCTCCACGTGCCGCTGACGAGAACCTTCATTTCAGGATAACCATGCGGTGGTCACGCTTTTTCTTTGTGATGAGCGTCTCGAATGCTTCTTGCATCTCATCTTCTGGTATGCGCATCTCCCCTTGTTCGGGATCCATGATAATGTATTCTCCTTGGATGTATGCGCGCACGAGCACGTATTTGCTCGTTGCTTTTCTTTCGCGAAGCACTCCTGCGTTTACTCGCAGCAAGATGAGTGCTTGATTGTCAAGGTGTTGTTTTACTTCTTGAAGCGTAAATTCTCTTTCTTCAAGCGGGATGCCTTCTTCTCGTGCTCGTTTCGCATAAAGTTTTGAAGTGTATTTTGCCTCGTCAATCTCGATTTTTTTGTATCGTTTAAATCGGTAGTCGGGATAGTCGTATTCTCGCTCTCCTACCACGACGTGTGTTGACATGCCTGCTTTGCGTGCGATGAGTGCGAGCGCGTAGATGCTGCTGCTGCGCGTGGGAAGATTCGCTGAGTGCGTCCAGATGTGAAACTCGTGTTCTCGGTCCAGCGGCCACTCTTCGGGGTGTTTGGCGTGTAGCGCCATCAAAAGTGCCGCTGCTGCTCCTGTGTACTGGCTTGTTTGCCGGTAAAACTCCATGAAAAGACTGGGATTCACAGTTATTTAAACGTTATGGAGAACGCTCATGCTGCGTAGAGTGCTTGCGGCGTCTGTCTGCGTTCTAAGTAGGACCTAATGGGGATGACGTTGCGTGATTGGACTTCTTGTCTTGCTCGCTGTCCTGGAGGGGTGTATCCGTCAAGGGTTACGATGCATACTTGCGCCCCTCGTCGTCCGTTTTCTTCGAATGGACGTGCGTAGAAGAAATGCGAGGTGCTTGCTTGAGCTGAGCGCATATAGAATGCTGGTTGCCCGGTCGCTGCTGCGTACTCCGCTGCTGCTTCACTGCCGTTTCCTCCTTGGTCTCGTAGACCATCCTCAACAGCTGCCGCGAGTCCACGAATAGCAAAATCTCCGGCAGTAACAAATTTTCCTCCCATAAGCATCAGTCCGCGACCTGCTGAGTCATACAAGTGTAGTCCGTCGTGCCCCGTAGATTTGATGTGTGTGATGAGTTCTTTTTGCCGAGTAAAATCCGTGATGCGTCGAGATAGGTCAAATGTTTGAAGCTCATATCGTACCATACTTTGCGGGTGTTGTTTGTGCGTGCACACAACATGGCGTTCTGTGGCTGAAAGGTCGTATTCATCAAAGCTTCCTTTGCCTACGAGATAGCCGTTTTTTCGCTCAGGGTTTGCTGCTGCCGCTGCAAATGCGTGAAGGAATGCGTGATCTTCTTCAGAGAATTCTTCGAGTAAGTTTTCTAGTGTTGTTGTTTCGTATGGTGTGGACGGTTTTTTTTGTGGAAGACGAAAGTCTTCTGGGAGGATATGTAGGGGTTGTTCGGGAAAGGCGAGTGATTGCATGAGCGGAGAGCTATCCGTAGATAGTATTTACTATACTAGTAGCATTAGTATATAAATATATTGTCGGCAATACCGAAAAAATAAGACAAAAGAGCGCACAATAGCAGAACAAGGACTGAATAAATCTTTTTTGACTGTTTGAGCAGAAGGATAGACAGTAGTTCGCAAGTGTTGAATGTTTAAATATCATGACCTCCCCACCCATGCTATGCGTATCCTCGCATTTGCTGACACTCACGGAGAAACCGATCTCTCGCACCTACACGAGCTTGCCGAGCAAGCAGACCTTCTTATATGTGCAGGAGACATCAGTTTTTTTGGCGTAGACCTTGATGAGACCTTCAAAGCACTGGAAGCCTTCGGTAAAACAGCAGGTAAACCAGTGCTGTTTATTCCAGGAAATCACGAACAAGGAGATCGTATTCCTGAGAGTGAGCACGTCATTAACATCCACCAATCGCATCACGAGCACGAAGATGTTGTCATTGTAGGGTACGGTGGCGGAGGGTTTCGTGAGCACGACCCAAAGGTTGAGCAATTCCTATCAGAGGTTGCCCCCAAGCACGCAGGAAAGCGCCAAGTCTGGGTGTTTCACGGCCCACCGTATGATCTCGTCATTGACGAGGTCGCACACGGCCCGACAGGGTGTAAGTCCAAGCGGAAGATGATTGATACACACAAGCCCGCCGTGGTTATCGCTGCGCACATCCATGAGCAGTGGGGCACCTTCCATGAGCACGCAGAGACTGTGGTGGTAAATCCTGGGCCGTTTGGGCGCCTAATTACGCTGTAATCGTTGCTTATAAACACTCTTGTTAACACGCATGCGTGTTGCTGCATCGCTTGACCACGTACATACGTGCGTATCACTCAAATAAGAATTCTACGTCAAAATCTTGTGTGTCCCCTTCTATGTATGTAGAGGTTTTTTTGCTAAAGTAGTAGATGTTTTGTTGGATAGGGAATGGTTCGTCGCTGATTCCGAGCACTCCATAGAGCTTTGCAAGGAGTTTTTCTTCGATGTATTTGAGTTGCTCTTCCATGACGATATCTACCATGAGTTCTTTGCCGTAGCGCACCACCACGTAGTTGGCGTAGTCTTCGCTGATTGAGAAAAACCATTTCTCAACGTTTGGTTCTTTCCATCCTCGTTTGATATAGACTTTTGGACTTTTCTTTTTGAAGCGACTAATATCTTTTATTTCGCTTCGGGACAAATCTTTTTCTTGTCGCAAGTGCTTGAGTACTTTGCGTACTTCTTCAAGTGTGTGGGCAGTGTATGTTTCTGCGAAGTTAATTCCTGAGCCCAAATATTTTTTGACGATCTCCCATCCGTCGTCGTATTGGCGCGCTTCAATGATGACGCGGTACTCATCTTTTTGTTTCACGTACGAAATCGTTTGTGAGTCATGAATGAGTTTCTTCCACTTCACCGTCGCTCTCCTTCCACGTCTTGTGTGGGGAAGTACTTATTCTTAAATGTTACTTTGGTTGCTGTCGGTACACATTTAAAGTCAGTACTATCTCTTTCCTGTATGGAGCTTTTTGAGGCAGTACGGCGAGTGAGAAGTGATGATTCGTTCATCCCTGAAGATGGGTATTTGGTGCACGGATTTTTTGATGAAACTTGGCATGTGGGATTTTATAATGCTTCTGATGACCGCATCACCACCTATGTTGTTGGCGATAAAGTCTCTCGCTCTCAGCCAGAAGATGTGTTTAAAGATGGCAAGAGCGTTCCTGAGTTAGACCTCTCCTCTGTTGAGGTGGTGCGCGAAAAGGCCGAGCGTATTGCGCGAGCGCAGCTTTCGCAAAAGCACCCGAATCATCCTGTCACGAAACAGATTTTGCTTGTGCAATCCATTGGCAGTCATGCGTGTTATAATATTACGCTAGTTACAAGCACATTACATATGTATAATATTAAGATTCGTGCGCAAACAGGCGAGGTTGTCTCTGATGTGTTTGACTCAATTTTATCCCTGAAGGCAGAGTAATTTTCCATACCTTAAACACTAGTGTTTGATTGGGTTTGTTTGAGCATACGAGCAGTTATAAACAACGCTTGTGAATGAAGATGTATGGCAGTAAGTTATCGCGCAGCAAAGAAGAGTCAACAACTCACGGATTTTTTTGAGGAAGAGGAGTAACGTTATAAGTACCTACTCGCTGCTGAGACCATGATTATTACGTTTTCAGGAACGCATGGTGCGGGCAAGACCACTACTGCACGTGCAGTGGCTGAGCGTCTCGGGTATGAGTACTATTCTGTTGGTGCGATTATGCGAGACATCGCTGCTGAGCGTAACGTGACGATTAAAGAATTTGCTGAGCACCTTGCTCGCGAGCCAGAGCTTGACCGAGAGGTTGACTTGCGGACAAAGGCGTTGTCCGGTAAGACGCATCTTGTTGTTGATGCGCGTATGGGTTGGTTTTTTCTTCCTAACTCGCTAAAGGTGTTTGTGACTGCTCCACTCTCCGTGCGAGCTGCGCGCGCCTTTGCTGATCCTCGTAAAGCGGATGGGTTTGAGAGCGAGTATAATGCTGCTTCGCAGTTAGAGGCGCGTCAAGAGCAGATTTCTCAGAATCTTGTGAAGCTCTACGGGGTTGATCCGTATCAAGAAAGTCATTTTGATCTCGTTATTGATACGTCTGAGAAGTCAGTGGATGAAGTTGTTGACTTGATTGTTGCTGCGCTCAATTAGCTGTATTCTCGCCAGGTGTGCTTGCACTTGGTGCATTTGAGAAATTTTGTTTCTGGCTCATCGCCTGCGCGTGTTTGTTGCAGCCAGTAATATGCTTCTTTGTGACCACATTTTTCGCATTCTGCTTGCGTGATAGGAAGTGTTTCTTCGTCCGAGACGACTTCTACTTCTTTTGGTTTCTCAAGTGTTTCTACTATTGGCTTGCTGACATCTTTTTTCGTGTATCCACAGCTGCATCCCATGACTGTCTTGTTGTTTTTCTTTATGGGGCGCATCAAGCTTTTGCATTCAGGGCAGAATTGCATGTTGAGTTGGTGGGTGGGTTGTTTAAAAAACTTGTGCCACTCGCCCAAGACCCACGAATTCAAGCAAATCAATAAACAGTATCTTTACGTAGCCAATAAGTGGTATGCGCCCGTACGCTCGCCCAATGACCTGATCTTCTGAGATGCGTGCTTCATCAAGGAGTGCGATGGCATTTGGTGTTTCGTGCGTAACTCTGCTCGCGCCTGGCCCGCACAAGCTGGGCATGATCGCTCCCCCTTGCTCTTGGTAGCATCCAAACAGGCACGGCCCACCGCTACACATGCGTCGCGAGTCCACAAGCGCGTATTCACGTATGACTTCTTGATTATGGTCTCCTTTTGTGACGAAAAAGCGTTGACCGT
>SKXU01000088.1 GCA_007128245.1 Candidatus Woesearchaeota archaeon | reverse complement strand
TTTTCCTGAGTCGTCTTCAAGGATTGCGTTCGCGACTTTTCCTGGTCGACCAAATTTCTGAAATTCTCGGGCTGGACTTACTTCGAGTATTTTTCCTTCAACTTCTACGCTACCTTGCTTTGCTTTTAATTCACTAATTTTTTGCACGTGATAAACACCAAAGAAGATGTATGAAGCCTTCTTTATATCTGTTGTGTGCCCTTACGCCTCTAATTGCGGCGATTTAGAAAATGTTTTCTCTACTCGTTCACTCAGACGGAAGTACTCAAGCCACACTACTGTGGCCAAGGTGAAGAATCCAAATATCAGGGCTGATTCA
Organism: Candidatus Woesearchaeota archaeon; assembly: GCA_007128245.1. Classification (GTDB taxonomy): domain Archaea; phylum Nanobdellota; class Nanobdellia; order Woesearchaeales; family SKIA01; genus SKIA01. The sequence goes on along the minus strand of SKXU01000088.1, from coordinate 5,607 downwards.
GGAACAAGGAACACTCCTAACACGAAAATAATGATTGAAAAATACAAATACAGCTCTGTAAAAGCTACTGCCCACGTCTTTCTTGCTACAATACCGTACACAACAAGGCCTACGAACACAAGGGGAAGTAATGAAAATAATCCGATGATCACTGCAATTAACGCAGGATAGACGGTAAGGTCAAAAAGGAACCGCACAAATGTTGTCAGTAAGTGAAATCCTGAGTATACAGTTAAGTACACTAAAAAGACTAACAGCCATCCCCCTAACGGTCGTCCACCTCTCATGAGACAAAAAGCAATGTACGAGTTTAAAATGGTTTCGCTCAGCCCAGTTTATTCTGTATATATGCAACAAGTTCTGCTACTGGCACGCGCTCTTGAGCTTCTGTGTCTCGGTCGCGTACAGTAACTGCATTGTCCTCTAGCGTATCATAATCTACAGTAACACAGTACGGCGTACCAATAGTTGATGCGCGCAAATATCTTTTTCCGATGGCTCCGCTTTCATCATAGACCACAGTGATTCCTGTGCTCAGTAATGTTTGGTAGATGTTTTGCGCAGGCTCGGAGAGTTTCTTAACTAATGGCAAGACTGCAACGTGTACGGGCGCTAGTGCGTACGGAAGTTTCAGCGTGGTTTTTCCTTCTGCTTCGTCTTTTTCGTCGTAAAACAAGTCGAGAAGTGCGTATACTGGTCTGTCCACTCCGAATGCGATTTCGAGCACGTGTGGTGTGATGTGTGCTCCGTGTTCTTCAACAAATACTGTTTGGTCTTTTCCTGAGTGCTTTGCGTGTTGTGTGAGGTCGTAGTCTGTTCTGTCGTGCACGCCGCACATTTCCGTCCAGCCAAACGTTGGCAGGTTTACTTCTACATCCCACGCATCAGCTGCGTAGAACGCTTTCTCATCCGGACCGTGTTGTCGCACGCGCATGCTGCTTGATGGAATACCAAAGGAGAGGAACAGTTCGTATGCAAGAGCGAGTCCATATGCATATACATCTGATCCGAGGTGTTGTTCTCGTAGTTCTGAGAGTTTCATGAAGGAAAAGGGTTTTCCTTGCTCTTGCGCCTTCCACGAGAGTACAGGAAGCGTCACGTCTTTTTTTTCTTCATATCCTCTGTGACCGTCTTTTTTTGCTGGGTCGATAAAGAGTTGTGCTTCTGCTTGCGTAAACTCTCTCATCCGCACAAGGTGTTGTCGTGGACTGATCTCGTTTCGGTATGCTTTTCCTATTTGGAAGACACCAAAGGGAAGTTTTTTTCGAAAATGTTCTGCATACCGTAAGAACGGCAGATACGTGGCAGTAGCTGTTTCTGGTCTGTTGTACGCCTCATGCTCAGTTCCTATTGTGGTTCGCATCATCAAGTTGTGCTCGATAACGCCTCCCACAAGAACTTCTCCTGCGGGGCTCTTGATATCGTAGGATTTCAAGGCTTTTGAGAGCTCATCAGCTTTTAGCGGCACAGGTTCTGTAATATTATGTTTTTCATAATATTCTTCGAGTAAATGATCTGCTCGATAGACGTTTCCTTTCGCGTCTTTAATCAGCGGGTCAGTGAATCCTCCGAGGTGTCCTGATGCCTCCCAGACGGGCTTAGGCAGCACTGTAGGAGTTTCTACTTCGAAGAATTCGTGTTTGGCAAAGACATCTCGTATTCGTTTTTCAATACGTCTTTTGAGGAGTGTTCCGTTTGGCCCGTACGTATAAAACCCTGCGAGGCCTCCGTATATCTCTGGCTCAGGCCCCCACACGAATCCTTGTACTTGTAGGAACGGTGCGAGGGTTTTGAGTCGTTTGTCATCTGCCATAAGATACGAGAGAAGTCTTTTGTTTTATAAAAGATTGGGGTCAGTCAACCACACATAAAGTTTTATAAAAAACCGTTTGGTTTTAGAAAAAACTATAAACGCCCTCTCCGCACTACACCTATGCTCACCCTCACGACACCCTCTGAATCCCCTGCGCGCAATCGCGTACGAGAATGGTTTTTTGCTCAGCCAGATGTCTCAGTTACTCTCTCAGAGCTCATCGAACATACACGAATCGCAAAGACTACTGCGCACACTATTGCACACGAATTCATCAAGGAAGGGTTTCTCACCAAAAAAACTGTTGGGCGCGCGTGGCAACTCAGCGTTCGTAAAGACCACGAATGGAACTACACTCGAAAAATCGCTGTGAATCTCAATCATATTTTCGAATCGGGCTTGCTAACACACATAAAGAATGAATACCCCCAAGCAAAAGCAATCGTTTTGTTTGGTAGTTACTCAACTGGACAAGACACTCAGGCAAGCGATATAGACATCGCTGTCGAGATTGCAAAACAACAGCCCGTAACGACCAAGCAGTTCGCAACCTATACACATCTCGGACACAGAAAAAGCGTTCCAGTCAACGTATTCGTTTTTAACAGAAAACGAGTTGATCGCAATGTGTTCGCAAGCATTGCAAATGGCATCGTCCTCCACGGGTTCCTCGAAGCCCACCCATGAGACCAGACAAAGCCAAAGCACGTAGCTTATTGAGCGCCGCCGCACAAGACATTCGCACAGCGCAAGAACTCACCATCCGCAAGCACACAGCACGAACTGTTGTACGTAACATCTACGAAGCGTTTAGAATGCTCGGAGAAGCGCGTTTAGCTCTCGCGGCAATAAAAAGCGGTGATCACGACACACAACTACAAGAAGTGTTGCGCCTAGAAATACACACAACTCCGCCTTTGCGAAACCTTGAGCACCTCAAACAGCTTCGTCACGCAATTAACTACAAGGGATATCAACCTGAAAGTGAAGAAGTCCGTGAAGCACTGCTTCTTGCACAGCTCGTGTTTCCTGTGTGCCTACAAGCAGTCACGCGCGAGTGTGAACAAAGTTAGTGCCTCATGAGTCCGTACATTTCTTCGATTTCAGCACTCTGCACCGCAATCACTTCTTCTGCGAACACGCGCACGCGCTCAGAGGGGTTGAGTGCGAGCACTTCTTCTGCCATTTCTACTGCCATGATGTGATGCATGATCATCCCGTGAATGTATGCGTTGTCTTGGTTTACGCCACTGTATTGCTCAAGGTCTGGCATCATGTTCTCGTAGCTGGCCTCAAATCCTCCTCCGAAGTCTTCATCAAGCCATGCTTGCATCATCTGTATTTCTTCTTCTTGTGCATCAATGATTCTTCGTGCCAAATCTCGCAACGCTTCGTTCTGTGTGTTTTGATAAATAATTATCGAGGTATCCACTGCTTCTTGATGGTGCGGTATCATCTCTACGAGGAATTCTTCTTCGGACGTTATCGGCGCCATTGTGTGATGGCCGACATGCATGTCCATGTCTTCGTGCGATATAATCTGATCTGGTGCGCACGCAACTACTGCGAACGCCAAAATGAAGAGTGTGTATGCGTATTTCATATTGTTGCATTGTGTGAAACAATATATAAATCGTCGTGCAACACTGTTTCGTATGTTGAAACAACACCTTCGTATGGCAGTGTTTGTGGTGCTGTTAGTGCTTTCAGTTGCACTTGCCATCCTTACCTACTCATCGCACGACCACGCTCATCCACTTATGCAGTTTCTCTCATCACAACACATTATCATTATGCTTGCGTTAGTGTTTGTGAGTATTGGGTTTGGATATGTGTGGGCGTACACGCTGCAAGAGCAGTTGCGTGCGCAAGAGCGAGAATCCGATCAGCTTTTTGATGTCTTACAAGAGCTCCTCAGTGCAGAAGAGCATACAGTCATCGCAGCTGCTGTTGAGCAGGGCGGCAGAGTGTTACAAAGCGTTATTGCACGAAAGCCTGGGATGACCCGAGTCAAGGCTCACCGCACAGTAAAGTCTCTTGAGGAGCGAGGAGTGCTCCGTACTGAGCGGGAAGGAAAACAAGTTGTTATCTTGCTAAAGCGCTCGCTTCTTGAGCGGTTTCAAAGCGAGAAGAAAAAGACGTAGATGATAAACGCTGCATACACCGCCAGTAAGAACACACCATTTCTCTTCGTGAGATCTTTGCCATTAGCTACCGTGAGTACCAAGACAAGAGTTGCTGCAAGTAGTCCGAACAAGATTTCTGTGTTTGCAAACACGAGCGCGACTGGTTGTCCAGTCAACAACACGTAGGCAAGGATAGGAATGGGCAGCCCCACAAGAATATTGAATGTGTTTGATCCAAGGGCGTTACTCAGCGCGTCATCTCCTGATCCTTGTCTTGCGTTCGCAAGCGAAACCACCATGTCTGGGACGCTTGTTGCTGCCGCAATCACTGTGAACGCAATAAGCGTGGGATGCACTCCGAGTGCGTGCGCCAGACTGATTGCTTGTTGCACAAGAAAGTAACTCGCTCCCGCAATCCCAGTTGCAGTTACTAGTAAGATAAGCGTATCCCGAGACAGCGAGGTCTTCACGTGCTTTGCGGTGGTATTCTCTTTTGCGTGTGTGATAAAGCGTTGCACGTACACTGCGTAGACCCCTAAGAATAGGAGTGCAATCCATACACCCCAGCTGCTTGTGTACCACAGGGTTGCTGTGAGTAGGAGTAGGCTGATGAAAAAGAATACTCCGTCTCGATCAAGTACGTGTCCTCCTACACGAAGCGCGGCTGGTGCGACAAGGGCTGCCGCTGCTGGTATAATGAGTAAGTTGAATGCTGCAGATCCCGCAATAGTTGCTACCCCGATATCAAAGCTGCCAAAAAAGATGACTGCGAACAAGGCCACCATGAGTTCTGGTAGTGAGCTCGACACTGCGTCTAGCGTTGCTCCTTTCACTCCTTTAGGAAGTGCGAAGTGCTCTCCTATTCTGTTTGATGCTGCTGCAAATGCGTTTCCAAAGTGATAGATGGCAAATGAACATGCGATGATGATTGCGCTCTCAACGAACATGTGACGTTTCGTGCGAACCTCTTTTTATTCCTTGCTTAAGCGCAAGAATCATAAATGTAGATTAACGAAGTGTGATATGGAAATCGCAATCATCACGTTACAGGTCTTTGCTGGGGCAGCAATGTTTTTTGGTAACGGCCTTGGAAAACTGCGCAGCGCCAAGAAAACGCTCGCGTGGTTTGAGAGCGTTGGTATGGGTAAGCCTGCCGGCGTGTGGGCGCTTCTCACTGAAGGAGGAGCAGCACTCTTGTTGCTGATTGGCGTGTTTCCTCGGATCATGGCAGGACTTATTGCTGTGACGATGCTTGGTGCAATGCTCTTTCACTTCAAGAACAAAGATTCGTTTAAAGGCGGTTGGGAGGAAGCATTTCTGTACTTTATCCTCATGACTTTCATTGCTGTCGTTGGAATAAGTCCTTGGGGTCTTGGCATCTGACTCACGCAAAAGGCCACTAAGTACCTTTTTCACTGGACATCCACGCACAAAAGGGTTTAAATAATAAAACACATCACGATTAATGTGAGCGAGAACTTTACCGTAATAGAACTGTTTGCTGGAGCAGGAGGATTGGCTTTAGGTTTAGAGAGAGCTGGTCTGAAAAACATCCTTGCTGTCGAAGTAGATAAATATGCTGCAGCAACTTTGAATAAAAATAGGCCTAATTGGAATGTTCTACATGATGATGTTGCAAATATTGATTATGAAGGAATTCAAGCTGAT
>SKXU01000054.1 GCA_007128245.1 Candidatus Woesearchaeota archaeon | reverse complement strand
GCTGAATGCATGAAAACAGCGTCCGATATTCTCGCAACACTGCCGTTTGCGTACGTCATTAAAGTCAATAATGTCAAGCTTCTCAAAGCAATCATTGCACACACAGGCATCACAGATAGCCATAAAGCAATCATTGCAATCGATAAACTCGCAAAACAAGGAGAAGAAGCAGTGCGTGCAGAACTCTCAAAGATTGCGTCACACGAACAAATAGACACCCTCTTTACCATACTCACAGTAGAAGGTACAGACAACGGCAAACTCAAACACATCGAAGAGCACATCGGATCACATGAAGGAATAGATGAACTACGAGAAGTGCTCGCGTACCTCTCAGAGCAAGCACACGTATCTTTTGAACCTACCCTGGCACGAGGACTCAACTACTACACCGGAACAATCTACGAAGGATTCCTCATAGACAACGCCATCACGTCAAGCGTGTGCGCAGGAGGACGATACGACAACATCATCGGTGCAATGGTGGGAGAAAACACGCACATCCCCGCAGTAGGAATAAGTATTGGCATAGACCCGCTCACTGACGCACTGTTACAAGAAAAACAACGCTTTGACAAAACAGCAACACAAGTGTTTATTGCGCCCATCAAGACAACACGAGAAGCGGCAGAAATCGCGGATAAACTGCGTGCACAAGGGATCAATACAGACATTGACGTGATGGAGCGATCCATTAGTAAAAACCTTGATTACGCAGACAAACTCGGTATTCCATTCGTCATCATCCTCGGTCCAAAAGATTTTGAGAACAATGAAGTAACGCTCCGCAACATGAGAACGGGTGATGAGCACAAAGTCAGTCGTGACGACCTTGAAGGGATCGAACTAAACACTTATTAATCACCCTTCCAAAAATCAGAGTATGCGAACAGTCGTGGTATCACTGGGAGGATCAGTTATGGCTCCTGACGGCATTGACTGGGAATACCTCGACGCATTCACAGCATTTATCGCTCAACATCCCGACATAAGATGGATTATTGTGGTAGGAGGAGGCAAGACATTGCGTACCATTCTTCCACACATCAAAGGCGACACACAAAAAGACCTTGTGGGAATTGCAGTAACCCGTGTGAATGCTCAGATTGTGATTAGCAAATTACGAAACGTCTATCCACATGTTCTCACAGACCTTTCGCTTCCTGAGGACAGCAGCGTGTACGTGTCAGGAGGATTTACTCCGGGAAGAACAACAGATGATGTTGCAGTCCAGTTCGCTCTCGCACACAACGCAGACCTTCTTGTGAATCTCACCAACGTTGATGGCATATTAGTTGATGGACGTGTTCAGTCAAATATGAGTAGCGAGCAGTTCTTCACACTCTTTGATGTGCACACTCCAGGAATGAGCGCTCCCTTTGACCCCGTAGCTGCACGCCGAGCGTTTGATCACAAACAAGATGTGCACATCATCTCAGGAAGACATCTTGAGAGGCTTGAATCGTTGCTTAATGCAAAGCCGTGCATCGGAACTATTCTCTCGTATACACAATAGGTTTGTCCGCTACAATGACGGAGTGCTCTGATTGTGAGACGATGCCACTAGAAACTTCTTGTAGGGGAGGGTAGACTTCAAGCACATCTTTTTGGACTAGTTCGCGGAGTGCAAGTTTTGCTTGGCCTGTTCCCATACGCGCAGCAAGCCAATGCAAGGTGAACGGAAGGCCGTTGTACTCCTCAATAATCTTTAGTGCCTCTCGCGCGTAGGGGGAGCGTACAGGCTTGAATTGTTTGTACCCATAGATATTTCCTTGGTCTTGCTCAAAGATTTTTCCTTTGCCAGGAGTTGCGAATGGCTCAACCGCTAAGACCATGTCTTCTTCAAGCTCCGTTTTATCTCCGGTGTCAAAGTTAGGAATGCTTGGTGCGACGTGCACGTCATACTCTCCAAGACCGTGCCCTGACAAGTTGCGCACAGGAGAGAATCCTTCAGCAGTAATCTCGTCCTGAATCACACGTCCAATCTCTGCTAGAGTCACTCCTGGCTTCATCATCTTGAGGGCTTCGTCACGCGCGTTTTTTGAGGCACGAATAAGTGCTTGGTGACGACCGTCATCTGAGAGGTCCACGCTAAACGCGCTATCCGCAATACGACCATTTATATGCACTCCTACGTCAAATTTGACGAGCATCCCTTCTTCAAATACTTCTTGTGATCCAGGATCAGGACACCAGTGCGCCGCAATATGATCAATGCTTGGCTGCGCAGGAAACGCGATAGAACCTCCGAGGTCGTGAATTTTCTTCTCAACAGCTTGGCACACCTCAAGAATGTTTGCGTCAACCTTAATGAGTGTTTTTGCGTGCGCAAGTGCTTGTGAGAGAATCGTTCCTGCTTGCTTGTATTCTGCAAGTATGCTTTTGTCTAGTGCCATGACAGAAAAGAGTGGTAAGGGTTATTTAATCGTTTTGGGAAGCAGCAACGTAGAATGAAATATTCTCATTTGCTGCGTACTGTTGACCAATGGCTATAAGTGTTCGCGTATCCCGAATGCGCCATCTCCCCGACGCAATAGTTAGCACTAAACCACTGTGGTATTTTTTAAACCGTCCTCTCGCTGGAAAAAATGATCCGAATTGTACCGTGATATCAGTGCCATCGCTTCTTCCCCAGGTGCGGCTAGGTATCCTTGTCTGTTTATCATATGCTTCTTCGACAGCGACTTGAAATGTGTATGGAAGACCTTCAAGTCCAGGCACTTCATCAGCTATTGATGTCAAACCACCATAAAACTGTGTTCCCACAAGACTCTCTGGGTGGATAGGTTCATCATAGTCCATCAGTAAATCACCGCCACGAGGACGCGCTCAACCTGATTCCATCGCACAAGGTACGGGTCTGGTTCAGGGTTATTGTCCCCTTTGGTTCTAAAATAGTATCCTTGTCCATCAACACCGATTTCCACGATACGATGAATAATCTTTCTCCCATTTAAATCATAGGTAATAATGTCTCCAACAGCAAGCTGCTCAGGGTGTTGTGGAATGATTTGTATCCCGTACGCTCCTTGATCAAGGACAGGGTCCATGCTCCGCGTGGGCGCAAACGTGGCCCATCGAGGATCATCTATGTGAATGATGACGCGGTCAGAAAGCACTTGTATTTGGTCTTGAGAAATCCAGTCTTGGGGGCTGGCCCTATCAGGAGCAACTCCAGGGCTGCTCGGAAACTGTGTAGGTGAATCCATGAGGTGAGCAGTGATTAATCCACAGCAAAAACTGATAACTACCAACCCCCAAAGTACGGATTTCATAGTTACTGGCAAGTAGTTATTATTTAAAAGGTTTGTGAAATGATGCCACTTATTAGTAGTATTTACTTTATTGTCTGTATAGTAAATAAGTTATATAAAAAAAATTATCGCAAGCGAATCGCGTCCAAGTTCTTAGGAGCAAGCGTTTCAACACGAAACTTCTTATGCATAGAGGACGCGATATCAAGGCAGCGCGATTGCTCACCGTGATTAAACATGATACGCTTTGGACGCGGCTGCAGATGAGACACAAACTGCATAAGCTCTCGCCGATCAGCGTGACCAGTAATCTCAATCTTGTGCACCTCAAGATTAATATTCAGCACATCCTGACCACCGCCCGCCTTCTGAAACGCCAACTGCTTCTCACCATCATGAATACGACGACCGTATGAGCCAGGACCAAGATATGAAGAGAACACCAACGCATTCTTTTTCTGCTCAGCAAGACCCTTAAGATACTCAACAGAAGCACCACCCGTAAGCATACCTGACGTGGCTAGAATAATGCACCGCTCATCAGACTCAATAATCTTCTGACGCTCCTTATTCGAGCCCACCTGACGGATGTACTCGGCAAGGAACGGATTATCATCCTTATGAAAAATCTGATTACGCATCTGAGGATTCAAAAACTCAGGATACGCAGTGTGAATAGCAGTGATATCCCACACCATACCATCAACATACACAGGAACAGGCTCAATCTTACCATCGCGCACCAACTTATGAATATGCGCAAGAACTTCTTGCCCACGACCAGAACCAAGCACAGGCATCAAGAGCTTGCCATTACGATCAAGCGTTTTCTTAATGATACCCGCAAAGATATCATTCTGCTCGGCCATAGGAGGGAGCGTATTATCACGCCCACCATACGTTGCCTCAAGAAGAACTGTTTCTAAACGAGGAAACTTCGTATGCGCTTTTGAGAGTAAAAAGGTGTTAGTGTACTTGATATCAGCAGTATACAAAATGTTATGCAAACCATTACCCACATGCAAGTGCACCATCGCGGAGCCAAGCATATGGCCCGAGTTGTAAAACGTGATGCGAACGTCAGGAGTGATATCAGTAACTTCTTCATAATCAAGCGTGATCGTGTGCAAGACCACATCCTCAATCTCCTTAGAAGTATACAGCGGCTCTTGACCCTCATGACGAGCAATCTTTACTGTATCAAGCTGAAGTAGCGTCATAATATCGCGAGTCGGCAAGGTACAGTACACAGGACCCTTGTATCCAAACTTAAACAAGTACGGCAAGAACCCCGTGTGATCAAGGTGTGCGTGACTGACAACAATCGCATCAATCTCTTCAAGACGAAAATCAGGGCTATCAAGATACGGATACATTTCCTGGCCTTCCTGAGAGACATCAATACCACAATCAAGCAAGATACGACTCTCAGGCGTCTGCAACAGCAAACACGAACGACCTACTTGTCGCCCAGAACCAAGATAGGACAAGCGAACCCACTCATGCTTGTGCGCGCGCTTCCACCCATTGTAGATGCGCTTTCCCGTCTCGTGCAAAAACTTTCTTCGCTTATCAGAATTCTTGTATAAGGAAGCACGAATATTCTCAATCAGCTCAGAACGAATAGGCGGAGTGCGCTTAATCACAGGAACCCAAGAAATAGCCTCCTTGATAGCGTGCAACCCCTCGCCACCCTTACCAATCACCACGCCAGGATTTTCCGCCTCAATAATCACGATACTGCGCTGCACATCCCACTCAATCAAATCAATCTTAGCTTCAGGATCAATAAGTTTGCGAAGCTCCTGCTCCGCATCCTCAACCACCATACAAAGCGCAGGGTCAGGACGTACCTCGATACGCTTTTTTACTGCATACACCGCTTTACGCACAGTGTCTGAGCAATTAAGAAAAAAATGCTTGTTCTTTGTGTAGAGCACCAAGTTAGCGCCCTCAAAGGCAGCGTCAGTGATATCGTCTTGAGGCATAAACTCCAAGACTTGCTTGATAATATCTTCCATAGTATAGTTATTTGTCTATCTGCGGAGCAAACTCCACCGACTCAACTTCTTGCACACCTGATTGTGTAATCGCCACAATATCATAGCCATTGCCTGAAGCAGAATCACGAATAATAGCTGAACGAATAGCTTTTTTTGCTAGAGAGGCTCCTTGCTCAACAGACATATCTTTTTCGTACGCACCATCAATAAGACCGTACGCGTACACGCTTCCACTACCAGAGCAAAAATAATTCTCAATCTTTGTCGAGGTGCCATCAGGGAATACATCATACAAAGAAACTCCGTCCTTATCATAACCTGCAAACAAGAAATGGGTGATTCCTGGAATAACACTCATACGGCGCACATTCGCAAAAACAAACTGAGCCAAGAGATTAGCAGCCTCACGCACAGTCACCTCATTTTGTGAGCGCAATTCCTTCAGGCGAATCTCCGCGCGCAAATAGCGCGTAAGCATCAGTGCATCCGAAGCAGTTCCTGCAATAGTAATTGCGAAACGCTTGCCAACCGGCAAGACCTTCTTAATACCGCCAACAATGCTGTGACCAGCAGTGATACGCTTGTCCGCAGCAAGCACGACACCGTCCTTGCAGACAAGACCGATGGTAGTGGTTCCTGTTTTCAAAACTTCTTGTTCAGTCATAGTAAAAGCTGTACGCGTCAACTGCGCGTAAGAAAAGGAAGAGAACAATTATTTATAAACCTTATTGTGC
>SKXU01000106.1 GCA_007128245.1 Candidatus Woesearchaeota archaeon | reverse complement strand
TTTTGCGATAAGTCCTTGATGTTTTTTACTCCAGAGTTCTTCTGCGAGGTGTGGTGCGAATGGTGCGAGCAGCAGAAGTGTTTGGCGAGTTGCTTGAGCGTACACGTCAGGGTGTACGGGTGTTCTTGCGTATTTGGTCAGGACAGTCACGACTTCCATGACGTGTGTGAGTGCGTGTGAGAATCGCATTTCTTCTATCGCATCTGTTATTTGCACGATATTCCTGTTGAGAACCGACATTACGTATTCGTCTTGTGCTGTTTCATGGTTTCTTTCTTCTTTGTCTTCGTAGAGTGCTTCTACTCGTTTCAAAAACCGGTCTGCTCCTGCGACTCCTTCGTCTGAGTACTCGAATTCTTTTTCAGGAAGAGCAGTGAATAGGATGAACACGCGAGCTGTGTCGGGCCCGTATTCTTCAATGATAGGCACGGGGTCTACGACATTCCCGACGCTCTTGGACATTTTTACGCCGTCTTTGAGTACCATTCCTTGTGTGAGTAGTCTTTTGAATGGTTCTGTGATATCGTGCAGTCCCATATCTCGTGTTGCTTTTGTGATAAACCGACTGTAGAGTAAATGCAAAATTGCGTGCTCGATTCCTCCGATATATTGGTCTACGGGCAGCCATGCGTTCACAAGTTCTTTGTCAAAAGGTTTTTCAGTATTGTGTGGGTCGCAAAAACGCATGTAGTACCAACTGCTATCTACGAAGGTATCCATAGTGTCAGTTTCTCGCTTAGCGGGTTTTTTACATTTTGGACACGGAGTGTTGACAAAAGTTTCCGAGGTAGCAACAGGGTTTCCTTGTCCTGAAAACTTCACGTCTTCTGGCAAAAGTACTGGAAGGTCTTTTTCTGGGACAGGGACTGCTCCGCAATCTTTGCAATAAATAACCGGTATTGGTGTTCCCCAGTATCGTTGTCGGCTTACCGCCCAGTCGCGTAGCTTATAATTAGTATGAGCTTTTCCTAAGTCTTTTTTCTCGAGTTCTTTGGCGATTGCTTCTCGTGCGTCAATTGAGCGCATGCCTGTAAAGTGTTTGCTATTTATGAGGTGTCCCTCACCGCTGTACGGCAAATCTTCTTCAGATTCTATAACTCGCGGAATAGGAAGCGAGAATTTTGTAGCAAAGTCGTAGTCTCGGGCATCGTGTGCGGGCACTCCCATAACTGCTCCTGTTCCATAGTCCGACAGGACGTAGTCCGCCACCCAGATAGGAATCTCTTCTTGAGTAAGTGGGTGCTTAGCGGCGCTACCTGTGGGTACACCTGTTTTTTCCTTTCCTTCTGCAGTGCGCTCGATAGCGGTTTTCCGCTTTGCTTGCATCACGTATTCTTGAACAGCTTGTTGATGTTCTGGTGTGGTGAGTGCATCAACGAGTGGGTGCTCAGGGCTGAGCACAAGGTAGCTTACTCCCATGAGGGTATCATGGCGCGTGGTGTAGGTGTCAAAGTTACTGCTAGTAGTTTTCCAAGTGATAAGGGCTCCTTGACTTTTTCCTATCCAGTTTCTTTGCATAGTGACCACTCTCTCAGGCCACTCATCTAAAAGGTCAAGATCTTGCAGGAGTTCGTCGGCATATTGGGTAATACGATAAAACCATTGTTCTAGTTCCTTTTGTTGTACTTCATTTTTACATCGCCAGCACTTGCCGTCTTCTACTTGCTCGTTTGCGAGAACAGTAGTACAGTCGTTACACCAGTTGACGAGAGAATTCTTTCTGTATGCCAATCCTTTTTTCAGGAATTGTATGAAAAACCATTGGTTCCATCGGTAGTATTCGGGAGTGTGAGTTGCGAGCTCTCTCGTCCAGTCGTAACTTACTCCCAGAAGTTTGAACTGTTGTGTGATGCCTTGAATATTTCTTTCCGTTGATATTTTAGGGTGAGCGCCTCCTTTGATGGCAGCATTTTCTGCTGCGAGACCAAAACTGTCAAATCCCATAGGGTGAAGTATACTGTGTCCCCGCATACGTTTGTAACGAGCAATCGCGTCTCCAATACTATAGTTTCGTACGTGTCCCATATGCATTGCCGTGGCTGAAGGATAGGGAAACATTTCTAAGCAGAAAAATGCATTTTCTGGGCGGTGTTCAGGAGTGAGAAAAACTTTTTGTTCTTCCCAGGCTTCTTGCCATTTCTTAGCGATTTCGCGATGGTCTATCATTCTGCTGTGAAAGAGGAAGGTCGTATATATAAGTTTAATTTTCCATATAGACAATTACTCTAATAAAAAAAAGTTAGAATCGTTTAAACTTTGCTGCGGTATCAATCAAGTCTACGTGACCAAGGAATTGTGCTCTACAACAATAGCGTTCAAGTCCAAGCGCAGTCATAACCTCTCCTGCTGGCTTTGAGGCTGATTCTTTCTTGTATTCTTCCCAGAGGTGGCCGATTGGTTTACCACAGCTCATGCAACGAATTGGAATAATCATAATGTATGCGAATCTGCCTTGTTTTATAAATATGGCGGTCAAACATGAGGGATATAAAGTTAAGAGTCATCCTCTAACCATGAAACTCGCACTCATCCTTGGGGACATGTTGTTTCCCAGCCACAAACGCCTCGAACTCAACAATACTGATGTTGTGTTCATGAAGGAGGATTACTCCCTAGCAACGCATTTTCGGTATCAGAAACACAAAATACTGTTGTTTTTCTCTGCGATGCGAAGCCATGCAGATGAGCTCAGAAAAGAATTCAGAGTGGAGTATCACGTGCTCAACAGCACTCCTTTTTTTGATGCGCTCAAAAAAACGTGCACAGAACGCAACGTTTCAACAATCGTAACCTACGATATCCAAGACAACTTCTTTAGAGAGCAAGTCACCGATTTTTGTCAAGAAAACTCAATCATTTTACGCATCATCGATACTCCCGCGTTTGATCTCACAGTAACAGACATCAACGATTATGTTTCCTCTCATAAACGGCTATTCATGCACGAGTTTTATGTTCAGAAGCGAAAACAAGACGACTTTCTCATAGAGCGCGGCGAGCCGACGGGTGGTAAGTGGAGTTTTGATGAAGAAAACCGCAAAAAGCTTCCCAAAAACGCTACTCCTCCTGCACTTCCAAAAGTGCAACCAACCACGCACACCAAAGAAGTATCTGCTGTTGTACAAAAAACATTCTCTGACCATCCAGGGAGTGCAGAAACCTTTTTTGGCCTACCACGCGCACACAAGCTCTTGCGTGGATGAATGCCTTCTTCGCTGATCGCTTCTCCGAGTTCGGGCCGTATGAAGATGCTATTCATTCAGAGCACGCGTTCATGTATCACAGCACCCTCAGTCCGTTGCTAAATTGCGGGTTACTTACCCCAAAAGACGTGCATGAGCAATTAAAAAACGCGCAAGCGCCCATAAATAGTGTTGAAGGATTGTATCGTCAAGTGTTTGGGTGGAGAGAATTCATTCGCTTGGTGTATCGCACCCAAGACATCAAAAAGAATTATTTCGGACATAAGCGAAGACTCTCGCCGCACTGGTATGACGCGACCACAGGCATACCTCTTCTTGACCGCGCTATTCAGCGAGCAAAAAAGCATGCGTACACACACCATATTGAACGTTTGATGGTTCTTGGCAACGTGATGTTGTTGTGTGAAATACATCCTGATGACGTGTACACATGGTTTATGGAGCACTACATTGACTCTGCTGATTGGGTTATGGTTCCGAATGTGTATGGTATGAGTCAGTTTGCTGATGGAGGAGTGTTTGCTACCAAACCCTATATTTGTGGCTCAAATTATTTGCGTAAAATGAGTGATGAGCCCACGGGGGAGTGGTGTGATATTCTTGATGGGTTGTATTGGCGTTTTATTGAGAAAAATAAAGAGACGTTTGCGCAAAATCATCGTATGAGCATGATGATTCGTTTACTAGAAAAGCTTGATCCTAAGAGAAAAGCGCATATTTTTGCTGCTGCACAAGAGTTTATTGCTCGCGTAACTACGTAGGGCGGACGTGGTCGTTGGTGAGGTCTTCGTACGCGCTGTTTGCTGCTTGCGAGCCTTCTGCTGATGAAATGATTGCTTGTTTCCACACCGCGTCAGTACAGTCTCCTGCGGCGTAAAATCCTGGAATGTTGGTGCGCGAGGTGCGGTCAATTTTTACTTCTCCTCGCTCGTTTAGCTCAACACCTAAATCTTTGACAAGGTCTGTTTGAGCGATGTGGCCAATCGCGATAAATACTGCTCCCGCAGCGAGCGTATCAGATCCTTCGTAGGGTTTTGTGAGGATGACGTGCGTTACTTGTGTTCCGTCACCGCAGATTTCCTTTACTTGTGTGTGCTCAAGCACCGTCACGTTTTCTGTTTCTTCCACACGCTTTCTGTTGATGGGCTCGGGTTTGATTGTTGAGCGCGCAACGATATACACGTGTTTTGCGTACTGTGAGAGTAAAAGCGCTTCTTTAGCTGCTGAGTCGCCTCCCCCCACGATTACCATGTTCTCTCCTTTAAACAGAGCCCCGTCACACGTTGCGCAGTACGACACGCCCTTATTACGATACTCTTCTTCTCCGGGCGCTCCAAGTTCTCTGTGATGTGTTCCTGTGGCGAGAATGACTGTTGATGCTGCATAACACGTATCTTCTGTGCAGACGTGAAAGAGCATGTCTTCTTCGCGTTTGACTGACACCACCTCATCTCGTTTAATTTCTACTCCAAGCGATTGTACTTGTTCCAGAAAGATGTCCATCATGTCCCATCCACTCATGGTCTTTACCCCAGGATAGTTTTCCACGATGTGAGTTGTGGTAATAAGTCCTCCAGGTTCTTTTGCAATAACCGCCACCTTGAGTTCGTAGCGTTTCGCGTACAGCGCCGCAGATAATCCCGCACAGCCGCCTCCGATAATAAGTACGTCATAGTGGTCGTTGGTTGTGTGTTCGGCCATGAAATGAATAAGTTTATGCGTATTCAAAAGCCTTGTGGTGCCACAAAGGATTTAAGCATGCACGCTAAAAAAGATAGTATGAGATTGGTGAGCATCCTTGTGGTATGTGCTTTTTTGTTTGCTGCATGCGCAGATGTTGATGTCATCCAAGAAGTATTTAGTGATGGGACAACAAGCTATTCTGCCACCATCAGGCTTCATGATAACTTATGTGCGCCAACAGACGAACTGTGTCTTCGTCGTCTTCAAAACCCCTGCTTGTTTGCTCCTCGCTGGATGGATTGTTCCTTTAATCAGCAAACGAACGTTGTCACGCTAGAGGGTGAGCGCCCGCTTCAATCGCATGAGTTCACCCGGGACTACTCCTTAATCACCACGAGGCATAATTTATGGTCCTTGCGCGCACAGCAAGAGCTCACAAACGCCCTGTTTCGTATCGGGCAAGACCCTGCTGTAGTAGCTCAAAATCCAAGTTTTTCTTCAAGACTCACAGTAATCATGCCCGCTGAAGTACTCCAGAGTGACGTAGGGGAGATACGAGGCAATGAGGTGCATATTGATCTGATTTCCGCTCCCGTAAGCGTCCACATCATA
Source organism: Candidatus Woesearchaeota archaeon (assembly GCA_007128245.1). GTDB lineage: Archaea > Nanobdellota > Nanobdellia > Woesearchaeales > SKIA01 > SKIA01. The sequence goes on along the minus strand of SKXU01000106.1, from coordinate 609 downwards.
TCTCAAGAAGAGCATCAGCGTGTGCTGTATGGGTTAGTAATTTTTCTTGCGGTGTTTTTTGTGCTCGTTGCTACCGTGCTCATCGTTCACTTAGTTCGTAAGCGTAAAAAGCTATCAATCATTCTTGATAGAACTCCTTCTGCACAAGAGCAACGAAATCCTGATGCTATTTCCAAAGCGGAGCGACAATACAGAGATTATATTCAGCAGCACATGAATACCTTTGCGCGACGCGATATTAAGAACGCTCTTGTTCAAGCAGGGCTTTCTGATCTTCTTGCTGAAAAATATCTGAATAAATATTATCAGAGGTAATCATCGAACTTGCCTTGTAGATCCAGGCTTGTGACTCGCTCGTAATCACCGATTACTTCTCCACCAATAACAAGTATTGGTGGATCTACTTCTCCAGTAACCGTAACGAATTCTTGGTAGAGGTCAGGATCATCTTCTGAAACGATTTTTTTGGTGAACGAAACGTTTTTTCTTCTCAAGAACTCTAATAGCCGCATACTATATGGGTCGGCAGGTTTTACATATGCAACTATTGAAGGCATACAAGGATTATGCACGCCAAGTTTATAAAAACCGCTGCTTCCCTTGCGACAT
>SKXU01000026.1 GCA_007128245.1 Candidatus Woesearchaeota archaeon | reverse complement strand
TAAGAAGATTGCGGAGCTTGAGGAGCAACTCAAAAACACTCCGTATAACAAAGCTACACAAGCACATATCGGAAAGGTTAAGGCGCAAATCGCAAAGCTGCGGCAAGCTGACGAGCAACGACAAGCAGGCACAGGAACGTCAGGCGGAGGATACGCAGTTCGGCGATCAGGTGATGGAACTGTTATTCTGCTTGGTTTTCCCAGCGCGGGAAAAAGTACGCTTTTGAACGCGATCACGAATGCAGAGTCTGAAACCGGGTCGTACGCGTTCACCACTCTCACGGTCATTCCTGGGCTGCTTGAACACAAAGGAGCACAAATCCAAGTGCTTGACGTGCCTGGTATTGTTGCGGGAGCAGCGTCGGGAAAGGGTCGTGGACGAGAAGTCCTTGCGACTATGCGAGCAGCTGATGTATGTCTTATTTTGCTTGATGGAACACGGCTTAACGAACTTCCCGTTATTCGTAAAGAGATTTATGATGCAAACATTCGGTTAGATCAAGACCCTCCCGATGTGAAGATTGTCAAAAAAGCAAAAGACGGACTCTCTATTGGGCGAACCGTAAGAACGCCTGAGCTTACTGACGAGATGATTGCCGATATTCTTGGAACGTTTCGCATCTTTAACGCAGACATCGTCATTCGCACCCCGATAAACGCTGACCAGTTTATTGACTGTGTTGAGGCAAATAAGAAGTACATGCCATCAATACTTGTGATTAACAAACAAGACTTGCTGTCTGATGAGCAAAAACAGAAGATTAAGAATACGCTAGACCCTGATGTGTTTATCAGCGCTCACAAAAAAATTGGTACTGAAGAACTCAAAGAGCTCATTTTTCAAAAACTCGGCTTTATGCGGATCTGGATGAAAGAACCAGGAAAAGACGCAGACCTTGAAGAACCGCTCATTATGCGCAACGGATCAACTATTCGGGATGTTGCAAGAAAAATTCATCGAGACTTTGACAAGAAATTCAAGTTTGCACGGGTAACAGGACCGTCAGCCAAGTTTGATAATCAAAAACAAGGTCTCACGCATGAGCTCCTTGACAATGATATTGTGGAACTGCACTTGCGTTAGTTCCACAAAACATAATTCTTCGAATTAAGGTATCGTAGAGCTTCACCTCAGGTGAAGCTTACGAGACACGAATCACTACGTGATTCTTGGCATTGTTGAATTGCATCTTCGGTGATTCAACAAAACGTGATTGTACATCACGGCAGTGTTGAATTTCCCCTTCGATGACTTACTATGTTACTTATCCTTTTTGTGCGCAGCCAGTAGCTCGCCCACATTATGAACTTCGATGAGGTTAGTTGCGCCGGCTTGCAAGGTGTCGATACCAGCAGTGGCGATGATGGTATCTGAATCTTTCAGGAGCTTTGCATCTACTGCTGATTGTACTGCTTGGCGAACCATTTTACGAGACCCTGTTGGTTTGCGACTAAAGGTGATGGGTGTGACGCCCCAACTTAGCTGCAGCTGTCGCTTAATGTGTTGGTCATGGGCAATACCGATAATAGGTACTTTTGGACGAAAACGAGAGATCATGCGCGCAGTAAATCCTGAAGTGGTCGCTGTGATGATCGCATTGATGTGCAAGTTTACTGAGAGGTCATAGGCAGCGTTACTGATCGCTTCTGCAATCTCGATTTTTGAGTCTGAGACTCGCTCAAGACGAGTGGTAAAGGAGATATCCATGGTGTTCGCAATGGCGGCCATGGTGGAAACACTCTCTATGGGGTACTGTCCTACTGCAGTTTCTTGTGAGAGCATCAGACAATCTGCGCCGTCAAGTATGGCGTTAGCAACGTCTGACGCTTCTGCTCGAGTTGGTCGAGAGTTTCGTGTCATGCTCTCAAGCATTTGTGTTGCGACGATAACGGGCTTTGCTGCTCGGTTGCACTTTTCAATAATTTTTTTTTGGACGAGAGGGACTTCTTCAAGTGGTATCTCGACGCCGAGGTCTCCGCGAGCGATCATGATGCCGTTTGCGTGTTCAATAATTTCGTCGATGTTTTCTACTCCTTCGCTGCTCTCTATTTTTGCAACAATAAGGATGTCCTCTCCGACAAGCTTTCTACAGGTGACCACATCTTTTTTGTTCCGAGTAAAGGATAATGCTACGACATCAATTCCTTGTTTGAGCATAAACTTCACGTCTTTTTTGTCTTTAGGACTGAGAATGGGTAGTGTGGATTGCGTTTTTGGAAGAGTGATTTTTCTCCTGTCGGTGAGGATGCCTCCGTCAAGCACACGAATTTGCGCCACATCATTACTTACTCCTTCAACGATTGCAGTAATACTTCCATCGTCTATCAGAAGTGGGGTTCCTTTGGTTACTTGCACGTGATGTGAGAGGTATGGCATGGTCTCGTGCTTTTTGAGGGAGATGGAAAAGACGCTGTTTGGTTGAAGTTCTCGCGGACTGCGCACGCCTACTAACCGCATTTCTGGTCCGCTCGTGTCTACGATGATTGCGACGTCTTGTGAGGCTTGTTTAATCTCGTGTGTGAGTCGCTTCCACTGTTCTTGACTGCCGTGAGAGAGATTGATGCGAAACGCATTTGCGCCGGCGTGAATCATTTTTCTAAGAATCGCTGAAGAATCTGTTGAAGGACCTACTGTTGCTACGATTTTTGTTCGTTTCATCACTTCACACTGATACCGCATTGTTTAAATACCTATATGCTTGACGAGGACTCATGGAATTGGACTTCAAAAAGTGGCAGCAGCAGGCAGTGGATTTTTTTAACAAGCAACCACGGTACGTGCTGTACGGCTCAGGCCTTATCTTGTTAGGGGTGCTCCTCATCATTATAGGAGTGATTGTTCTGTAAGGCCATGTTTCAACCAGCTATTGCTCTTGCAGGAATCGTGATCGGTACCATTACTGATCTCAAAAAACGAGAGGTTCCTGACTGGGTGAATTATGGAATGATGGCAAGTGGCCTTGGCATTGCTGTCATGCACAGCATCTACTTTTGGGAGGTATGGTTTATAGTGTTCTCGCTCGCAGGACTCCTTGTGGGATACGTGCTTGGAGCGCTCATGTACTACACTGGCCAGTGGGGTGGGGGAGATGCAAAAATGATTATGGGCATTGGTGCTCTGTTTGGCATCCCACTGTTTTCCTGGACGGAAATACCGTTTTTCTTGCTCTTCTTGTTGGTGTGTGTGTTTGCCGGCGCAGCGTATGGGATGGTGTGGATGATTGCGTTATTTATTGGTAACAGGAAAAAAGTGCTTAAACGATTGTCTGAGCGCTTACACACAAAGCGCATGATGCGATTGCGCATAGGGATTATTATTGTGGCTGTTCTGACTGCGGCCACAGGTTTTTTATTTCCTGGTTCTCTCACATTGATGTTCGTGCTCTTGGCTGCGCTGTTGTATGTCGCGTTCTACTTTTCTTTGCTGATTAAGACGGTAGAAGAGACGTGTTTTGTGAAACAACGAGCGGTCAAAGACATTGTTGAAGGGGACTGGATGGTTGAAGAAGTCAAGAAAGGAAAGAAGGTGCTTGTTCCCGCAACCCCTTCGGGTTTGACGCGTGAGCAGATTGCGATTCTTAAAGAACACAAGGTCAAAGAAGTAACGATTAAGGAAGGAATTCCGTTCGTACCAAGCTTTTTGATCGCGTATCTTGTGACATGGTACATCACACACAACAACATTTCTGTCTTCTTCTGGTAGTAACATTTAAAAAGCGCATGTTTTTACTCACAAATATGCATGTACACGGAACAATAACGCGCGACACACCTATCCCGGGAATTGTTGTGGCACCAGCCCCAATTGAAGAAATTGTGAGGTATGCGAATAGAGCGGATCCGCTTACTCATTTTTTGAACTGGAGAGATCGAGAAGTAGCGCCGAGCATTGGAGATGATGGATTACTGGGGTACATCGGAGGAGAGCTGTATTTAGCTGTTCCAGACCTCAAAGCCACACAACACGTCAAGCGACCACTCACGCAAGAAGAGATTGCGCGCGGCATCCCGCGGAACTTACCTCGTGAACTACCTAAGGAACAACGAACTCTTCACACGCGGATTAACCGCGTTCCTGACGGATACCTCGTGACAGGACCACAGGTACGCATCGGCGTTGAGGATAGTCATAGAGGGCTGCGATGGAACAGAAGTATTGATACTGTGACGCAGCCACGGCTCTACTCGTTACTCGGATCTCGTATACACGCAGTGTCTGCGAGCACCGCACATGGTTGGGCTGAAGAGTTACAACAACGAGACATGCTCGGCGGCAACACCTATAAAAAGAGCGGCTGATTCGTCACGGTATGGCGCGCCTTCCCTTTTACGAAGAAGTAATCACGGAACTCTCTGAGAAAGAACTCTCAAAAGACGACCTGCAACACACAAAAATAGCGCTGACACGAAAACACGGGATGAAAAAAATCCCCTCAGACATCGATATCCTACTTAATGCAACTGTGCAAGAACGAAAACAGATGGGTCTTCTGTCAAAACCCATGCGCACACAAGCAGGAGTATCGCCAATCGCAATCATGAGCGCCCCGCTGCCGTGCCCACATGGCAAATGCACGTTCTGTCCTGACCATCTAAAAGAAGGCATTCCTATGAGCTACACAGGAAAAGAACCTGCGAGCATGCGAGGAAAACGATGGAAGTGGGATGCGTACTACCAAACGTTTAATCGTCTTGAACAATACGTCAGCCAAGGACACAGCCCGCACAAATGCGAAGTCATCGTCATGGGAGGAACCGTTCCCAGCTATCCTCTTGAGTATCAACAAACATTCTCCTACGACCTCTTTAAAGCACTCAACGACTTCGGAGACCTCTTTTATCCCGATGGAGAACTCGACTTGGATGCGTTCAAAGAGTTCTTTGAGCTCCCAGGAGACCTTGACGATGAGGCGAGAGGAGAGCGGATCAAAGAGCGTATGTACGAGCAAAAAATGCGTGGATACACACGAGACGTTGAGCACGAAAAAACACGCAACGAAAGAAACCCTATACGTTGCGTAGGACTGACGTTTGAGACGCGACCGGATTGTGGACTTCTCCCACACGGAAACTTATTGCTACAATTTGGGGCGACACGCATCGAATTAGGAGTGCAATCAGTCTACGACGAATCACTGCTGATAACAAACCGTGCACACGACGCAGCAATGAACAAAGAAAGTATACGCGTCCTGCGAGACCTCGGGTTTAAGCTGAATTTCCACCTCATGCCAGGACTGCCAGGAGCAGACAAAAAACGCATCCCATACGACAAGGACCTTGAGGGAATGAAACACATCTTTACCGACCCAGACTATCGACCTGACATGGTAAAACTCTATCCTTGCATGGTCATGCCAAACACGCCACTAGAACAAGACATGAAAGCAGGCATCTTTGAGCCAATGCAAACACCAGAAGCGGTGAAGATGCTACGAGAACTCATGCCGCTCATCCCTGAATACTGTCGCATCATGCGCGTACAACGAGACATCCCCACATACAGAACGGTAGGGGGGGTTGACAAAACGAACCTGCGACAAATAGTCGATCAAGAACCCGTGCTCTGCAGAGATATCCGCGCACGAGAAGTAAAAGACCAGGTTGTAGACGAGGAAGACGTAGAAATTATTGTGCGAGAATACGAAGCATCTGGAGGCACAGAATACTTTATCGCAGCAGAAGATACCAGGCAAGACCTCATCATAGGATTTTGCAGGCTGCGCTTTCCCGGACAATTCCTTAGACCTGAAATTACTCACAAATCAGCGCTCATACGGGAACTCCACGTGTACGGACACTCAACACCACTCACAAAAGATGGCGTGGTACAACACCGCGGATGGGGAAGTACACTCCTCAAAAAAGCAGAAGCAATCGCAAAAGAGCACGGAAAAAACAAAATGGTCGTTATCAGCGGAGTAGGCGTGAGGGCGTATTACCAAGACAAGCACGGATACATGCATGAAGGGCCGTACATGGTCAAAAGCCTTTAGTAGTAATGACTCTTTTCTTTACCGATGTGGGCTGAAATCGCAAAACAACTCCTGATTGGCGTATTGTCAGTGTACGTACTGTTTGGCGCATTCTTATTTTTCGCACAAAACAGTCTTATCTACTATCCAGACAACACTCCACACGAGGACTGCGCAGCATTCCCACAGCAAGAACGATACAATAATACGCGCATGCACGTCTTGCCAGGAGACGATAGAGCACTTATCGTGTACCATGGCAACGCAGGCAGAGCCTGCCACCGCATCTACTTGTCACCGTTTACGCAACGAACACTCATCATTGTAGAGTATGATGGCTTTGCAGGACAAGGAAGGCCCTCGAGCACTGCTCACCACCAAAACGTGCGAGACGCTCATGCTTGGGCGCAAGCGCAAGGTTTCACAGACATCGCTGTGCTCGGAGAAAGCTTGGGGTCAGGACTTGCGGCGTATCACGCACACCTTGGAGAGGTCAGCAAAGTAGCGCTCCTCTCGCCCTACCGACACCTGCATGAAGTCGCACAGCACCACTACAGGGTATTTCCTGCACGAGTGTTGCTGCGCCAACGCTACGCAACGCTCCCGTACTTGGAAGCGTTTGAGGGGGAGATACTTATCTTGCATGGACGTCGCGACCAGATTATTCCCGCACGCCTCTCAGAAGGCCTTCCTGGAAGACGATTAGTGGTGGACGCAGGACACAACGACTTGCTCTCACACGCAGATGAGCTCTCAGCATTTCTTGATTGACTTTTTCGGCAACACCGGAAAGCTTTATAAGGAGTCAGTATCCAATAAGGATTGTAGTAACGCCAAGGCAGGCACTGCAGTAAAAAGATGGTGATAAAAGATCTTCTGAGTAAAGTCAGCTCTCCTGAAGAGAAAAACGACCCAAAAGTTGCTGCGCTACGAGAAAAACTTGCTTCTCTTAAACAACCCGAAACTCCTTCTCAGGCTCCTCAAGAGCCACAACCCAAACTCGACAAAGACGTACAATCGTTAGCCACGGCCGAAGAGCAGGTGGCGTTTGCAAAACAAGAAGACCCGTTACTAATTCTCAAAGAAGAGCGAACACAAAAACTGATTGCAAACCAGGTCTCAGAACTCATAGAAGTAAATACTGAACTGCAAAAACGACTCAAAACACTTAAGCAAGAAAAACAAAAGGTCAAACAAGAACTTGAGAAAACCCAACAAAAAAACCAAGATATCCAAGAGAAAATGAAGCTGATTGATCAGCGCCTTGAAAAATTCATGGGGCTCTACGAGATAATCACCAACCAATACAACCCGTTTCACGAAGCAAAAGAAGAACTGCCTGCGCAAGCACCCGTGGGAAAAGTAAAACTTGAAGATAACCTCACAGGACACGCAGAAGAAGTGGAATTTGCCCAAGGAAATATGAGTAGTGAAAACGCACAAAAAATGCAGCAACTCCTCGCAGAACTCGAAGCAGCGGAAAAGGATAAGCAAACAACGCCCAAAGAGCAAGAAGCGCTCCAAACACAAACAACAACGGAGTTGCACGAGATGCTCGCAGGATTCGAATCGCGCCTGACAACGTACATTGACGAATCACTCCAAGAAAAACTCCATAACACCTTTACGAGGTTAGAAGAAGTACTCAACCAAGAAATACAAGAGGCGGTACGCGGAGAAGTGGATAAACTTAAAGCAGACGAGGACATTTTGTCTTCAGCACTCCAAGAAATCGAGTCGCTTACCAGCGATGATGATGCTTTTGGAGAGGTGCAACAAGAAATAGTTGCTGAAGTAAAACACACAGAAGACCTCATAAAAAGCATCCCTCCAAATCTCTACTTTCACCTCGCTGACGGCACCATCCTGAAATCAAAACAAGACTTGATCGATGCGCTCAGAACCATGCCCGAAGAAACATTCAGTGCCCATGTTACTTCAGCATATAATCACTTTGCGGACTGGATGGTGCAAGCACTCGAAGACGCTTCAGGAGATGCTTTGCGAGGAAAATCTCGAGACGAGATGATTGCCGTTCTGGAAGCACCATGATTTTTCGGTTGTTCCGAAAAACAGAAATGTATATAAACACCGTTCCTTCTTAAACGTACAGAATACCAGTATACGTAAAAGTATACTGGAGTGGTGTAGTAATGACTCGTATGAACAGGAAAGGAGCAGAGAATGTAGTGGCCTCACTCATCCTGTTTATTGCGGTCATGGGACTTGCAACAGCCACGACAGTCGTATTCAAAAACTATCTCGATAGAAGCGCATCAGCAGTCAACGAGCAACAATCACGCTCGCAAGACGTGATGAGAACAAACTTTCACATCGCACTCGCAAGCTACGACGGAGTAGACACCACAAGAATATACGTGCGCAACACAGGATCAACACGGTTCTCGCCCGACGACATAGACGTGTACATCGATGGCATGCGCATACCAAGAAACCCAGCAAACAGAACCATAACTGTCGTAGAAGACACAGACACGATTAATCCAGGCATCTGGGACCCAGGAGAAGAAATCGAAATACAGGTCTTTACTACCTTTGGCGCATCCACCACACGTACAGTACTCGTGACAGCGCCCAACGGTGTGTCAGCACGAGAGGAGTTTAGCAGCTAAGATGGGCTTTGGAACCGTTTTTACCACACTCACCTTTCTTATGGTATTCGCAGGAATGATGCTTCTAGTCGTCACCACACAACAAACCATCACTGCAAGTGCAACAGAAATACGCGAGCAAACACAAGCACTCCAACAACAAACGCGAGCAGATATCAGCATTACAGACACCCAACTACTCACGCCACAAACCCTTCCGTGGACTACCACCTACCAAGACGAATTCACACAAGGAACATTTGAGAACACCACCACACAAGGAGATAGCGTCGTCTTGTCAGGAGGCCAAGGAACCTACACAAGCAGAGTATACAATACAGGTCATACCGCAAACTACACACAACTTACATGGACTGCAATTATTCCACCAGAAGGTACTCTGAGTTTTCACATACGCACCGCAAACACCCTCGAAGACCTCCAAACAGCACCCTTTGTCGGGCCGGACGGCACCACAAGCACCCAATACACTACCTCAGGAACAACAATCCACGCAAACAACCAAGAACAACAATACATCCAATGGCGCGCAACGCTACAGACAACAGACCAAACACCACAACTCATCAGCGCAACAATAGGAGTACGACGAGACACTCCACACGTACGCATAGAACTGGAGAACACAGGACAAACAAAACTCCGCTTTGAAGACACCACGCTCTACACCAACGGAGTGCGCCAACCACGAACAGACGCAGCACGAGTCATACAACAAACCCCCTTCATGGACGAGAGACTGTGGAATCCCGGACAACTCATCACACTCTACACCTTTGAGCTAGGAATCATCAACGTACACAACCAACGAGCACAAGCAACAACAACAGCATAATGGAACAAACACAAGCACACCTACTCAACATGCACATCAAACGAGATGAGCTCGCACGAAGCATAGGAGGAGGAATACCCAAATCAAGCCTCACAGTACTTGAAGGACCAGACGGAGCAGGAAAAAGCATTATCGCACAACGACTCGCATACGGATTTTTACAAAACGGATACAGCGTAAGCTACCTCTCAACAGAACTTACCACACAAGGATTTATCGAACAAATGAGCAGCCTCGAGTATGATGTCAAGTACGAAATGCTCGACGAAAAACTCTTTTTCATAAGCCTCTACCCCTACTACGGACAAGGGCGCCTGAGAGAAAACTTTCTCGACATCCTTCTTACAAGCAAAAAACTCTTCGAAAAAGACGTCATCATCCTCGACACACTCAGCTTTCTGTTAGTGGACGACCACCTCTCACAAGACGACGCATTCGCATTCATGCAATTTCTTAAGCGCTTAAACCAACTCGGAAAAACAATTATCCTCGGAGTAGACCCGGAGCACATAAACCAACGACTACTCACCCTCATACGATCAGCATGTGATATCATCATGCACCTAGAAATGAGAACATTCGCAGGAGCAACAGTCAGAGTCATCAACGTCAAACGATTCAAACGATCAGGAGGAGACGTGCTGACAGCAATTCCCTTCAGAGTAGAACCACAAAAAGGACTCGTCATAGAAATAGTGACGTTCAGCTAAAATGGTAAAAAGACACCACGCACCAAAAACAGAAGACCTCGGCCAAGCAATGGCCAAATACCCGCACCTACGAAAATACGTCGAAGAAGTGAGCGCGAGCATGGGACAACCAGAATGGGTGCTAGAACTCAACAAAAACATGCGAGGAGACACGCCCAGCTACCTCTACCCCGTAGGAGACCCTATCTTCGTACACGTCTATCGAGACCACGAAAAAGGAAAAATGGTCTATAACGTCATCGAACCACGACTGACCGAAGAAGAGGAGAAGTTGTATGACAGAATCCTTGACAAAATGATCGACCACGCACACAAATACAAAGTGCCAAACCATATCGAAGACGCAGGAGATATCATAGAAAAAATATTCAAAGAAGTAGTGAAGATAAGCGATAAACCCCCAAGCGCCATTGACGGCGTCATCGACAGCAAAATACACCTCACACAACTCCAACACGACAACATCTGGTACTACGTCTACAGAAACCGCGTTGGATACGGAAAGATGGAACCATTCTTTTATGACCCATACCTCGAAGATATCCACTGCACAGGCGTTGGGAACATCAAAACAATCCACAAAATATTCGACATGGTCTACACCAACGTAGAATTCAAAGACGACATAGAACTCAACAAATACATCCTCGACGCATCAGAGCGAGTAGAGAGACCAGTCAGCGACGCAAACAGCGTGGTAGACGCGATCATGCCAGACGGGTCACGTGTAAACTTCATCTACGGACGAGAACTCAGCCTTGAAGGATCAAGCTTTACGGTACGTAAATTCAGTGAAGTGCCCGTGAGCATTATACAAATAGTGAACTGGGGAACCATGAGCGCAGAAGTAGCCGCGTACCTATGGCTATGTCTTGAAAACGGAATGAACATCTTCGTATGCGGAGAAACAGCAAGCGGAAAAACAACCACGCTCAACGCATCAGCAGCATTCATCAAACCAGACGACAAAGTATACACGGTAGAAAACACACCAGAAGTAACCATGCCACAAGAAACATGGCAACACCTCGTAACCCGAGAAGCAGGAAAAGACACAGACGTCACCATGTTCACCTTGCTGATTGCAGCACTGCGGAGTCGTCCAAACTACATTATCGTAGGAGAGATCCGTGGAGAAGAAGGAAACGTCGCATTCCAAGCGATGCAATGCGTGCGAGAAGGAACCATCACCATCCCTGGAAGAGGGCCAGTAGATATCAAAACACTCTACCAAGAAAATGCTCCTAACGCGAAAAAAGAAGACGGAAAGAGGCGAGCAGATCTGAGCGAGCAACACATTCCTGTACTCGTGTCAGAAAAAGATGGAAAAATTACACGATCACACATTACCAATGTGTTCCGCATGGAAAAACAAGAACTCATTACCGTAGACTTTGACACGGGAGAACGATTAGAAGTAACTCCTAAACACCAATTCATCACTGAGCACCACCAAGAAATACGAGCTCAAGAACTTCTTGTCACGGACGGACTGTCACGACTGCTCCTGCCAAAAAGCGTTCCCTGGAGTAATACAAACGCAAGTGGCTATGCGTTACTTGAAGGACACACGATACAAAAACCTGCTCATTTTACCAACGTATGGAAACAATACGCACAAAGCAAAGAATACACAAAAACCCGCTTACAACACGAAGATGTTTTTAAGACAAGAACACAAACCATCCCTTACACACTGTATAAGCAGGTGTGCACATACACACGAACGCAATTACCTGCACACGTGAATGTGGTACGCAAAGGAGCAAAAAAACGTATTCGCGTAGACCACACAATACCACAAGCAGTACTCAAAGCAGCAGCAAGAAAACTCCTAGGAGAAATAACTGCGTACGACGACTACCTCACACACATTCTAGGAGTGCACGCAGATCACGTGAGCGAGCAGTTCTGGAAACTCGGAAAACAACAACTACGCATCGTATTTGAGGAACTAAAAGCACGCACGCAAACTACAACACAACCAATAACTGACGCGTTATGGTACAGCATCGGAAGACTCGCAGGAGACGACAGTTTATACCTCACAAAAACAGCTGCGGGATCGGCCAAAGACTTTCGCTGGCAAATAAAAAACGCAAACACAGACGAAGGAGTGAGATACGCAAACACAGCAAAAAACGTCATCCCCCACAAGGCCGCACGAGTAACAACCAAACAAGAAGGCAACACCTACACGACACGCATTGTAGGAGTTGATAGATCCTTTGTTGACTTCCTCGTGAAACAAGGGTTTATCTCAATAAACGAAGAAGCAACATACTCAAAAGCAGTGCGCAAATACATTCCTGAAAACATCGCAAACCCCTATGCATACCTAGCAGGATTACTCGATAGCGACTGTACAATACGAAAAACAACGAGCCGCGGACACGAGATAAAACTAGCTCTTAACATCAACCGAGATCATGAACAACTCCTTTTCGACCAAATTTCCTTCATAAAGCGGCATGAGCACACACTACTACCAGAACTGCTCGGGATAGAATTTCGGTACCACAGGACATACGCTACCATCGTGAAACGATACGCTACGTACTGTGAAGACAAAGGTATCCGCGTACGACTCACGCAGTACGACAAACAAAAAGGAATAGGAGCCAGAGCAGAGTTTTCAACCGACAAAAAACAACAGGTATTCGCGCTTTGGCAGAAGCATGTTGCGCCCTACATGTACCGTGAAGACAAGAAAAAAGTAATTGCGCAGATGGCAGAGCAACGCCCAGTAGCGCAAGCACGTGTACTGCAAAAACACTATCCAGTATATGCATGTTTTGCACATAAAAACGTCCTCCCGCACCTCTCACTGATTGCAAGAATTTTTGGAGAAACACTCATCACGGAAAACCACGAGTGCTTTACCAAGAAAGGAGTGCGATTTGAAAAGAAAAAGACTATGAGCGTTTTACGAGCAGCAAAAGGGGCTACTGACTACACGTACGATATCAGTATGCAAGAAGGAACGTACTACATAGGAGGAAGGAACACGACAGGATACATCTATGATACTGGCCACCCAGTCATGAGTACGTTCCACGCAGGAAACCCCCACACCATGATCCAACGCCTCACAGGACACCCCATCAACGTACCCATCGCATCAATAGACAACCTCAACATCGTACTCATCCAACAAGCAGTCAGCCACGGAGGACGCATGGTAAGGCGAGTACTCTCCATCACAGAAATCGAGCGGTACTACGACGCAGAAAACAAAGTCATCACACGAGAAGTATTCTCATGGGACCCAGTTAATGACGTACACCGATTCAGAGGACTATACAACAGCTACATCCTAGAAAAAAAAATAGCGGCAATGCTTGGATACGCAGACACCAGAGACATCTACAACGAACTCGACAGAAGAAAACGCATAATCGAGCGCATGGTAGAAGAAGAAATCTGGAACTACTTTGACGTATGGGAAATACTCTCACGATTCCAAAAGGAGGGCGAAGGAGCACTACCGTTCGTAATCTAAGATGCAACAATGGATCTACGCGATGGGATTTGAGGACTTAAGAGAGTTCTCAATAAAATTCGCTCTGCCAGTACTCGCAGGAACATTCATCGCATACTTTCTCCTCCTCTTCTTATTTACCGTGCCATGGTATGTACCATACATTTTTCTGCTCATAGGAGCAGGATTCATCTTTGTCTATCCGCTATTGCAATACGAGAAGAAAAAAGTCAACATCCAAGAAAATATTCATTTGTTTATCACCTACGCAGGAACCATCAGCACGCTCGATGTAAACCGATCACAACTGTTTACGCACGTATCAGCACAAAAACAATTCGGATACATCAGCATGACAGCAGAGAAAATCTTGTATCTTGCAAAAGAATGGAACCTAGGATTTGCGCAAACATGCAGAAAAGTAGCGCGCTTTTCAGCAAGCAAAATATTCGCAGACTTTCTGGACAGACTCGCAGCAGTACTCGACTTCGGAGAAGACCTACAAGTATTTCTCACAGAAGAGCAAGACGCAGTCATGCAAGACTACGCGACAGAATACAAACAAAGCCTCGAAAACATCAAAACACTCCAAGACGTCTTTATCAGCATCACCATCGCACTCGCCTTCGCAATGGCATCAGCACTATTATTGCCGCTTCTCATGGGAATAAGCATACTTGTTATCGTACAATACGGCCTACTCGCAGTGATTTTTGTGGACTTACTGTTGGTAACACTCATTAAAGTATTCATCCCCTCAGACCAACTCGCACACAAACTCAAAATCAAAGACGAAGGAAGCAAGAAAATACAACGATGGCTCTACATCATGACGCCAATTAGCATTGTACTCTTTGGAGGACTGCTGTGGCTGAACGCATTCACCTTTATTATCAACGTCACCATAGCAAGCCTACCACTCTTTGTCGTAGGAGTATTTGCGATACAAGAAGAAAACATTATCTTCAAGCGAGACAAAGCATACCCGGCATTCATTAGAGCCATCGGAGGAACGATTTACGTACGAGGAGGGGGAGTCACCTCAGCACTTGGAGCAATGCAAGTACACGACTTTGGAGTCCTACAAGAAATGACGACAAACCTGTACCGAAGACTACGCCTCGGATCAGACAAAGTCATGGCATGGACATACTTTTCAGCAGAAACAGGATCAAACCTGATCTACTACTTCACAGAAATCTTCCGCGAAAGCATCTATCTCGGAGGACACGGAGAAAAAATAGGCAAAATCATCAGCGACAACTTCACTAAACTCCTCTCACTAAGAAAACTACGCCTCCAACTCGCAAGCGGAATGCGAGGAGCACTCTACGGAGGACTCGTAGGATTTGTCGCAACAGTATACATGGCAGCAGCCATCACAGACGTTCTCTCAGAACTCTTCTCAGGAGCAATACTGGCAGACGACGAAGTAGGAAGCGCAAGCGCGCTCTTCTCACAAGTACTCCCAGAAATACAACCCGTAGATATGAGCATGGTAGGCCTGTACATAGGAATCATGGTACTCGTGCACGCAATCGCATCAGCGTACATGATAAAACTTATTGACGGAGGAAAAAAAGAAGCAATGTTCTTTGACCTCACAGGAATGCTCGTGGTAGGAGCATTCCTCTCATGGCTGGTGCCCATCATGAGCGCATGGGCGTTCGGAAACATCGTGATGGGAAGCTAGGTAGAACTACTCTTTCCTCTCAATACGAGAGACAACATCAGCAACAAACTCGTCAAGCGGTTTGGCACCATGATCGACATTATCGCGCGTACGCACAGACACGCTACGAGCGTCCACTTCTTGATCGCCAATCACCAAAATGTACGGCACGTAATCAAGCTGGGCTTCTCGCACCTTCTTATTTAATGTTTCTGAGCGAACATCAGTTTCTGCGCGCACACCAGCATCATTGAGGGTGTCAACGACTTCTTGCGCAAATGCTTGATGACGGTCAGCGATACCGAGCACACGCACCTGCACAGGAGAGAGCCACAATGGAAGCTTGCCCGCATAATGCTCCACAAGTACGCCCAAAAACCGCTCAACACTCCCAAGGAGTGCACGATGAATCATCACGACAGGATGCTTTTTCGAATCCTCGCCAAGGTACTGACAAGAAAAGCGCTCAGGCAAATTAAAATCTAGCTGGATCGTCGCTGTTTGCCACGTGCGTCCAAGAGCGTCACGAATATGAAAATCGATCTTTGGACCATAAAACGCTCCATCGCCCTCATTAATCACAAAATCAACACCCGACTCGTTAAGAGCCTCTTCAAGCGCAGCTTCCGCAGCGTTCCACGTGTCGATCTCGCCCAAAAATCCTTCAGGACGAGTTGAGAGTTCAACATGATTAAACTCCATGCGAAACACGTCACGATACAAGTAATGCGCAAACAAAATAAGATCAGCAATTTCTTTTTTTATCTGATCAGGACGACAAAAGATGTGTGCGTCATCTTGAGAAAACTTACGCACACGCGTTAATCCACCAAGTGTTCCTCGCAGCTCATTACGATGCAGTGGAGCAAAATCAGCAATGCGTACAGGCAACTCACGATAGGAATACTGTGTGCGGTTAAAGACCACACAATGAGAAGGACAATTCATGGGTTTAAGACTCGCCTCGTGACCCTCTTCAGAGACCAAGAACATGTTCTCACGATAATGCTCCCAGTGACCTGATTGCTCCCACAACGCCTTATCATACAAGAGAGGAGTGATTACTTCTTGGTATCCACGCTCGCGATACTCTGCGCGCAAGAAACTGAGGAGTTCATTATACACCACAGCCCCTTTAGGATAAAAAAATGGGCTTCCCGGACTGACATCTTCAAAACCATACAAATCAAGACGGCGCCCAAGCACACGATGATCACGCTTTTTGGCTTCTTCAAGACGCTCCTTGTGCTCAGAGAGCAGCTTCTTATCAGGAAACGTGACGCCATAAATACGGGTGAGTTGTTCGTTATCAGCGTCAGCACGCCAATACGCGCCAGACAACTTGTTAAGCCAGACAGCCTTAATCATGCCTGTGCGAGGCAGGTGCGGTCCGCGGCACAGATCAACAAACTCTCCTTGCTTATACGCAGACAAACCGCCTTCAGCTTCTTTAATAATTTCTTGCTTAAACGGATTATCTTTGAATGCGTCAAGGGCTTCGTTTTCTGACGAGTACTCGATGCGCTCAACAGAAAAATTCTCTTTTGCAATCTTTTTCATCTCAGACTCAATCTTCTCAAGATCTTCTTGCTTAATCGGCAAGTGAGCAAAGTCATAGTAAAACCCATCCTCAATCGGCGGACCAATCGTGGGTTTCGCATCAGGGTATAAGCGAAGTACTGCTTGTGCTAGGAGGTGTGCTGAGGAGTGCCAAAACACTTCTCTCCCCTCAGGAGAATCAAATTTTATGAGCTCAACAGAGCAATCTTGTGTAAGCGGGGTAGTGACATCAACAAGCACTCCATCAACCTTTGCAGCAACGGTGTTGCGCGCAAGACCCTCACTAATACTCATAGCAACAGTAAAGGGTGACACAGGAGTCTCAAACGATTTCGTGCTCTGATCAGGAAGCGTGACAGTAATCATACAACATGGGCGTAAAAGGAACTTTATAAGCGTTAGTCTTCGCCATCGTATTCCCACGCAGGACGCTTTTCTTCTTTAGGCTCCTTTTTTGGGAAGTGCTCTAGAAGGGATTTCTCAGACAAATCATACTGCTCGGGATCGATACGGAAATACTCTGCGTAGCGGCCTTGCTGGTTTTTGTGCAAACGAGCAATCTGGCGCGAGAAATCAAGCGGGAGAGCACGCAGCACGGACTCAACAACCAAGTTTATCTTCGCCTCGCCCAAAGCGCCACGGTCAGGCACGAGGTGGTGGCCGACAAGATGCAAGAGCTCAGCAAACATGTACTTTTGATCATCATCATACTGCAACGTTACAGGCTCATGAAAACTCCCTCCTCGATCACGGTCAACAATGAATATTCTAATCTCCTCACGAGGAATCTTCTCGCCAGCAAATTCTTCCATCTTATAGATTGAATCAAGCAAGAAACGATCAGTAAGCTCGTTCAGCTCAGCACAACTTCCTTCAAGATCTTGAAAGCGCTTATACACCTGCTCTTTTGAGCGGTGATAGTTTAGCTGGCGATTGTACATGTAGGAATAAATGATCTTAACGTCCATGCTTTATAACGAAGTGACTCGCGATTAATAAACGTTGTGGAGGCGCTACACATAAATACCTCCAGCACGCCATACGCTGATGCGCATCTTATGGATACTGATTTTGACGCCGCTGCTCATCGCGGCACAGACGAACATCACATTTGTTCTTGACCAACCCGACACGCAAGCCACTTACGTGGTGGAAATTGACGAGCCAAGAACCTTCATCCTCCCGCAAGACGCAAGAGACGTGACTATAAACGGTGAGTCTGCGAGTGCCACGCGAATAACGATGAACACCTCAGGAGTCATCACGTACACCTCGCAACTGCACATCGAAGGAATACGAAGACCCTATTTCGTGGTGGATCTCTCACGCATACCCACGCAGATTGACACCGTTACGGTGATGCTTGCTGCACGCGCAGTGCTTGATGTGCCACTCACACACCCGAACCCCAGCATTCACCCGCGACCATCAACAGCGCACACAGATGGAGAACGTATGAGTTTTGTCTGGACGGGAGACGAGCTCGAACCAGCACGCGCAATTTTTGTACGCTACGACCCGCCACGCAGCACTCCTTTGGCACTTATGATGGCAGGAGGATTATTCTTGGTGGCAATCAGTATCCTTATCGTCGCAACTCGCCTAAAAAGACGTGTCCAGCAAAAGACCATGAACTTATACGGAGCAGAAAAATCCCTTGTGAAAATACTGCTTGACGCGCCAGCAGACGGCCTGTGGCAAAACGACCTCGTGCACAAAAGTGGACTTACAAAAGTGAAGGTGTCACGAAAACTTCGCAATCTCGAGCAAAAAGGAATTATTGAGAAGATACCACACGGAAACACAAACCGCATACGACTCAAGTAGCGCTGTTTCACCTTGTTGCACCCTGTATCACGAATATATTAAATACTTCTCGAGTCATAACGCTCGTAGAGGCTCCTCACAGCACATAGCACGTGAGGGGCGAGGTACACTATATGAAAAGATACGCACTACTCATGATGGCGCTGTTTGCACTAATGCCACTGGCACTCGCAGACACGCACACAGAAATAAGCGCTGAACTCGATGAGCGCATAGAAGAGATGCGAGCAGAAAGAAATCCAAACGGACTCTTTTACGGCTTGCAAAACGCACTTGACAGACTGCGACTCAATCTTGAGCGCAACCAAGAGCGACGAGCAGAACACGCACTGGAAATCTCCGAAAGAAGACTTGCTGAACTACGCGAGCGAGCAGAAGCAGGCGATGAGCGCGGAGCAGACCGCGCAGCCCGAGCACACGAGAGAAACATCGAGATTGCAGAGCGAGCACTTGAGCGCGTCGAAGGAAACGGCGAAGCACAAGAGCGCATGGAGCGAGCAGCAGAAATTCGTGTACGAGCACAAACACAACTCGAGCACGTTACTCGAGTACACCAAGGCATCCTTGAGCGACAAGAAGACCGTATGAGCGAAGAGCAAATCGATCACCTCAGAGAAGTCTTTGCACGCATCGCAGAAAGACTTGAAGCCGTTGATCAGCGAGCAGAAGAGCGCAGACAAAACGCACGCACACAAGCACGAGCCCAAGGAGAACTCACAGAAGAGGAGATGGCTGAAGTAGATGCTGCAGTGGATGCACGCACACGGCTCGCAGCAGTCCTTGAAGCACGAGAACAAGCCCTCCAAGAAAGAATCAGAGAACGCAACGAGCGAGCACAAGAAGCAGTCGATGAGCGCGCAGACCGCGCACGCGAGCAACTCAATGCACAGCTAGAGCGACAACTTGAGCGCGTACAAGAAAACCTTGAAGAGCGACGACAACGACTCGCTGACCGAGCACAAGAAGCAGTAGACGGAGCAATCGACTCCGTCATCGGAGCAGACCGCATTGAAGTAGCAGCATCTCAAGAACTACGCCTCGCAGGACAAGAATATGAACAAACAGTAACGCTCTACGCTCGAGCAACAGCTGATGGCGAAGAATATGAGCGAGCACGAACACTTGTTGCAAGCGCACGAAGTACTCTTGCTGATGCACGAGAACAATTTGCCGAAGAACACTATGAACGAGCACAAACGCTCGCACGAGAAGCACGGACACAACTACGAGAAGCAAGAAGTATGCTGACTGAGCCAACGACT
>SKXU01000097.1 GCA_007128245.1 Candidatus Woesearchaeota archaeon | reverse complement strand
CTCCACCCCCGCCACCACCTCTACCTCGGTTAGTTCCTGAAGGACTGGCATCGCGGCCACCACCGCCACCGCCACCACCGCCGATTGCTTCTATGGTGTTGTTGTTAGGGTTCCAATCTTCGGGTATGATCCATGTACTTCCTGTGGTTAGGATGATTACTATTTCTTCTGATTGTGTTCTGATTGTTTGTTCTGTGTGTTCTTGAATGGTTATTTGTTCGATGTATATCTCTCCATCTACTTCTACATGTATTTCTGTAATGAGTTCTCCTGCGAGGTTGCATGTTTCTTCGCAGTGGTTGACGAAGGTGAAGGTGCTGTCTTCTCCGAGGACGATGCTTGCTCCTCCTTCATCAAGCAGTATTACAGTGTTTTGATTTACATCAACTGCTTGAAACGATGCAATTACGAATTCGCTGCTTCGTGTCCGTGCACTCACGCTCACGCTTCCTGTTCCTGTGTACTCTCCCGTGAGTGTTATTGATGCTACGTTTTCTTGTAAGAATTCTATCGTTGTATCTTCCGTAAACGTTTGATTAATACCAAGTACGGGCGCACTTAGCACCACTGCGACAAGCAAGAAGAGTCCTGCCCGCATCTTACTCACCTCGTGCCATCAGTATCCAGTTATGGTCTTGTGTGCTGTTTCTCAGGCACGCCCACACAAAGTCATCTTCGCCAGCATCTCGTTGCTGAACCCAGAAGGTTCCTCGCTGGTCTGCGTCACACGTAGGTCGAGCCACTGTTGTGTTGAGGCGGAGTCCTCCGTCGATTTCAAGTCTTGCTGTTGGTTGGGTAGTTCCGAGTCCGAGACTTCCTTCGAAGTAGTTTGTTTGTGTTCCTTGTTGATAGATTGCGTAGTCGTTTGTTGCTGTTCCTGTTGGTTCTCGTATCCAGATGGCTCTTCTATTTGTTGGTTCAACTAATGGCGTATCTTGTCTTAAAATGTCGATTCCAGTGATATTTGTGACCGTTGCTATGCCTCCTGTTTGTCCAAACATTCGTAATCCAACAACTTCATCAAGGCTCCCTGAAAAGGTTGCTGTGGCCACCCCTATTCCTTCTTGCGCGTCAGCATCTCCTCCTGAGATGACTGATATCGCAGCAGTTCCTGTGATTAAACCAGTAGATCCTTCTGTGAGTGAACTGAAATATTCTGATGCTATGGTTGAGCTGGTAGTCCCTCCTTCTTGGAATACGCGTGTTTCTGAACCAATCAATCGTTGAAGGTCTGCGCTGCCTTGTTTTGTGAGGTTAATGCTCTGACCGATTCTTCTTGATGGATCAGCGATACTTGATGAGGGGTTTGTGAGTAGTGTTATTTCGTCTCCCACCATTCTTATTTCTGTGCTCGTGTCTTCTAGTGCCACTCTTCGGGTGCCGCGCACATCGAGCGTTGTTTGTGGTGTTGTTGTTCCGATTCCTACTCTTCCTGCGGTGAAGGTTGCGTTTCCGCTGCTATTGCTCCAAATCCCTCCTGCTGGCCAGCTTATCTCGCATACTCCGTTTAGGCATATTTCTGATGTGATGAGTGTGTTTGAAATGTTGACGTTTCCTCTCACATCCAGTGTTGCTGTTGGTGTCAGTGTGCCAATTCCCACGCGTCCGCTTGTCGTGTTCACAAAGAGTGCGCTCTCGTTTATCAGGAAGTTTCCTTGCACGGTGAGTTCGTTTGGAAATACAAAGTTTCCTGGGGCGAATGTCCCTGGTCCTATCTCGTCTGCTGGGTGTCCGGGGTTTGGTATTGGCGCGATTAAGGCAAGGCCTAGCACAATTACTGCGAGTACGTATGCTTTGTTCATAGATTCACCCCCAGTTCTTGCGCGACAAGGAGGGTTTCTTGCGCATCCGCGATTTTTCGTTGTGCGTTTCGCTCAAATGAGCTTACGGCTGCTTGTGATATCTTGAGCGTTTCAGCTACGTCTATCTGGGTCAGGCCTTCTTGCCTGAGTTTGAGCACTTCTTGTTCACGGTCGGTTAACAATGTATATTGGTTGTAATGATTGTTCTATCTGTAGTATTTATACGAATCATACTAGTAATAAAACTATTTTATGTTATATATAAAGGTATCTTTCTATACAGAAAAGAATTCTTTTCAAAAGATTTAACAACGCCGCCCCAATTGCCTTCACATGAAAATCGGCCTTGTAGGAAAGCCATCAGCAGGAAAAAGCACGTTTTTCAAAGCAGCGACATTGATGGACGTAGACATTGCCAACTACCCGTTCACTACTATCGAGCCAAACACGGGCTTTGCTCATGTCAAGATTCCGTGCGCCGACAAAGACCTAAACACGCAATGCAACCCGAGAACAGGGTTTTGTCACGACCACAACCGTTATGTTCCGTTCGAGCTTATTGACGTCGCAGGCCTCGTCCCAGGAGCGCACACGGGTCGCGGACGCGGATTAGCATTTCTTTCTGACTTAAACGAAGCACACGGCCTCATCCATGTCATTGACGCATCAGGGAGCGTTAATGCAGAAGGAGAGGACGTGGAGCCGGGAAGTTATGACCCTGCACAGGACGTGGAGTTTCTTGAAAAAGAACTTGACTACTGGTATCTCTCAATCATTAACAAAGGGTGGGATCGCTTTGCGCGAAAAGTACAGCAAGAAAAACGTGATGTGGCAAAAGCCTTGGCAGAGCAGCTCTCAGGATTGCGGGTCACAGAAGACCACATCAAGTCCGCCAAAAAAGACCTTCCAGAAAACCCTATGGAGTGGACTGAGGAGCAACTCCTCACACTAGCAACGGCGCTGCGCAAAGAAACAAAGAAGATGGTGATTGCAGCAAATAAAATTGATCGTCCCACAGCAGAAAATAACTATGTGCGACTCAAAGAGCAGTTTCCACAACACATCATCATCCCGTGCTCAGGAGAAATTGAGCTTGCACTGCGCGAAGCAGCAAAGCATGGTCTTATCGAATACTATCCAGGAGATGCTACGTTTACCATTAAGCAGCCAGAATCGCTCTCAGACAAGCAAAAGTCAGCGCTTGCATATATGCAGTCGTTTCTTGCTAAACGCGGCTCCACGGGCGTGCAGGACGTGATGAACGCTGCCGTGCTTGACAAGCTCGGCTACATCGCGATTTTTCCTGGCGGAACTAAAAAACTCGAGGACAGCCAAGGTCGACGCCTTCCTGACTGTTTTCTTATGCCGCCGGCAACTACGGCTCTTGAATTTGCGCGCTCACTCCACACTGATTTTGCAAAACACTTTATTCGCGCAGTCAATGTGCGCACAAAACTTCCTATTGCAAAAGACCAGCCGCTCTCGCACCGAGACGTGGTGGAGATTATCAGTGGGAAGTAGTTTCTGAAGAATGTTTGCACAACACACATAAATTACTAAACATATTAGTAAATATGACTACTACAAGCGTAACGCGAATGGTCAGATAACGCTTGTCACCGAAAACAAAAAAGACTTTTTACACCTACAAATACCTGTAAAGAGCTCAAAAGAACTTATTTCTTAATCAAGCCATACTTGTCGAGCAAACGCTTAAACTCGACGTACTCATCAGATCGCTTAATTTCTTGAATTTTTTCTGGTGGAAGCATGTTCACCCACTTCACACATGTGCGTAGCATCTCCTTTACGTCGTCATCCACTCGTCCTTGGGGTTTTTTCTCAAGCACAGTCATGTCAACGTCATCTGCTGGCTCTTCATACACTTCTTCAACCACAAAAAACCATCGGTGCCAAAAGGGCTTTTTCTTCGCAGGCCGCGGCTCAAATTCCTCTTCAGGTTCAGGCTGGGGCACGCGCTCACCACGCAGTACCATTTCAACATGCTCTTTGGGGACGCTATCAGGAACAACTTTTTCCTCTTCTTCCTTTGAGAAACTCACTTTAGGCATCTTCTTTCGCATCTTGGAGAAGAATCCGTCACCGGCTGTTTTTCGCTCGCGAAGATACGAGCCCATTTCTCGGTTGAAGTCGCGTTGACTCATATCAAGTACAGTCCGCAGCAAGAATATAAAGGTTACTGCTTCTTGCTTGTTATTATCTGGGGCCAGAGGGATTTGAACCCCCAGCTGCCGATGTCTCTAGGTCATCAATCCGAAGATCTCCGAACTCCACTTCTGGAGCCGGCCATTTTACCAGGTTAAACTATGGCCCCGAATTTCTTGTTCAGTTACTATGTGGATGGTCTTGTTGTCTTTATAAAAATACCTTTGTTTATTCCCTGGGATGCTGGTTGCTGGACAAATCAGAATTCCTGTATTGATTCGAAGATCTTGCATGTAAGAGAAGAGTTGTTTGAGCTGGCTTTGGGTGATGTTGTTTGAGGCGCGAAAGTCTTTGATTTCAATTACGAAGCGCTGATTTTGTACGCTAAGGATTCCATCAGCGAATCCTCGGCCAGTAAAGACCTTTTTTTGAACAGCGCCATATTTTTCTAACGCAAGCAACATAGTTTTCTCAAATTCTCGACTCCTTTTGATCACTTCAGAGCTCATAACACCGCTCTCTGGAGTTCTGGGTGCATAAATTTTTCCTGCCGCAAGATATGCATTGGAAATAGTTCCAAAAGTTCTATGAATGCACACTCCTGTATGTTTTCTGATATCCGTTACTGTACAAGCAGGGTTTGATTTGATGTAATCTGTGACTGCTTTGCGCTGTTGAGCGCGATTTCTTTTCTTATATCTATCCGGAATAGGAACTCCTGCATCAAAGTAGGCTTCTTCCATACAAGAATAGTATCGCTCAACCTTTAGTGATGTTGCGTTCCTAATCTGGACGTATGTGCACTCTGGGTGCGTGCGTATGAACGCTCGTATGCGCCTTTTTGGTTGCATGAAAGCGAAAGCAATTAGCAATTGAAATGATTTACTGCTCGATGTCCAGTGAAAGCACGCGCTGTCCGCGGCGATCATGTGTGGATGGCGCTAGTGTGTGTTTTCCACACACATTTTTTATACTCGCGCGCGCATAGACTGGCATGCGTGTAAAACTCTTAATTTTCTTTCTGATGTGTGGCATATTCGTGCCTCCAGTAGTTTCATATGATTCCGAGTTGCTGGGTCTTGACGACTTGTTTTTTGTACTTGACAATTTGGGTCGGGCTGATTTTGACATGCGTGCTGATTACACTGGTAGTGGCTCTGTGGATCTTTTTGATCTGGTTGTTGTTGCCTCTCATCTTGGTGTTCCTCGCTCTGATGCTCGTCGGTGGACGCTTGAGTCGCCTCAAGTCGCCCCAGCAGTGCAGGAGCTCTTCTTGTATGCTGACACGCAAGAATTTCGTGAGGACCCACATAACTGGTATGCTGGTAGCAATCCTGACGCGGTAAGTCCTCTCATCTCGTTAATCACGCAAGACCCTGATTCCTCTTTTGAGAATTATATTAGGTATACGTTTCCTGATCGAACAGATATGGATAATCGTTGCTCTGACTTCTATATTTCTCGAACATTTACGGGTGGTTTATTGGATGAGAACGTTACTGAACTCTGGGTTGAGGTATGGCTTCGTTTTTCAGATAACTTCAATGTGAGCGCTCCACTAGAGTGGGGGTGCACGTCAAGTGCGAGTTATAAGTTGCAGTTCATTAATACTCGACACGCAGGAAGTGAGTTTGTTGCTTCCGGAAGACATGATATTCGTATTAATACAAGGGATAACCGATTTGCGATTGGAACTCCTAATGATGTGATGGCAGGTGTGGTGTGGGAGTATGAGCCTGTTCATGCACAGGACTTATTTGATGAGCAGTGGCATCGTCTTAGACAGCACGTGCGCTATCCTTCACAACCAAATAGCGGCCGTACTATACAAGATGGTTCTCTTGATGGTATGTATCGTGTGTGGGTAAATGAGTATTTGTTTGCTGAGATTCGTAACTACTCGACTTCTCACGCACGATTTTCTGGTGTGATGCTCGGTGCGAACATGAATCAGGGTCCTGGTGAGGAAATCTGGATTGATCGCGCGAATCTTCAGATATTCACTGAGGATCCTGGGTGGGATACGTCAAATACATATCATCTTATTGTGGTTTGAGAATGAAAAAAAAAAAAAAAAAATATTTAGCGCACTTGCGAACTTGGTGAGTAGCCTGCCTTAATTGCTTCTTCCTTGCTGTTGAAGGTGATGCGTTTTTCTTTTGGCATGCGCTCAACAAAGTGGCTGTCAATTGGGTGGAATTTCTTTCCGTCCACGCTTGCAACGTAGAGTTCTTGTTTTCCTTGGTTGACAATCGTTACTTTGTCTCCTGCAACTACGTCTCCAGCTACTTGTGTTCCTCGAGTTGCTGGTACGCCTGCTGCTCGTT
>SKXU01000012.1 GCA_007128245.1 Candidatus Woesearchaeota archaeon | reverse complement strand
TGTCTGGCTTGATGAGGCAATCTCTATTTATGCTGCTGCCATGATTCACGAGCACGGCCTTCCCGTCTTTGCTTCTGGGGTGTATCTGCAGGGGTTTTTGCAGTCCTATCTCTTAGCGTTTGTAGGGGTGTTTTCTTGGGGTGAGTGGTGGATGCGTGCACCTTCTGCGCTTGCTGGTGTCTTGTTGGTGGTTGTGGTCTACGTTGCTTCTCGTGAGGTGTATTCTCGCCGCGTTGCGGTCATGAGTAGTTTGGCGGTTGCGGTTTCGTATTGGCTTGTTGCGTGGTCGCGCCAAGCACGTATGTATGTGTTCTTGACGTTGTTTGCGGTGCTTGCGCTGTGGATGCTCTATCGGTTTATTTCTGAGCGGCGCGCACGTGATGGCGTGTTGTTGGCAGTGAGTTGTGTTGCGTGCGTGCTCTTGCATGGGTTTGGTGCTGTTATCGCAGCGTTTTGTCTGGTGTTGGTGTTGGTGTGTGTGCGCATTCCTCCTCGCTGGCAGATTCCTGTCGGGGTGTTGGGTGGAGTGCTTGCGGTGTTTGTGGTGCGTGCGTTGGTGTCGTTGTCGTTTGAGATGAATTACTTTTCTGGGTATGCTTCGTGGTTGTTTGGCGAGTTTGCCGTGCTCGTGTTGCTCGCTCCTCTCGCGGTCTTGCTTGGCGTGAAGGAGCGTTGGGTTGTGGCGTTGTTGTTGAGCTATCTTGTTGCGCTCTCCTTTTTTGTTCCTCTCTTTCATTATCGCTATCTTGTCTGGACGATTCCGTTGTTGTTGGTGTTGTCGTTTGCCGTGCTTGATCGCTTTATTGCTGGTTGGTGGTATTACGTAGTGGCAGGGTTAGTGATTGTGGGCACTCCGGTGTTGTGGGTTGCGCAAAGCGATGTGTTTCTTGAGCCGCTCACTCCTCAGCCTCCTTGGCGTGAGGTGTACGCGTCTTTGCCTGAAGGTCATCACGTGGATGCCCATCCCGTGATTGCATGGTATTATGGTCGGGTGCCTGATGGGTGGTTTGCAAATAGCTTGACGGGTCGTCGCGCGCCTGGCGCGCATGATGGGTACTTGGGAATTCCTGCTGCTGAGTGGGAGGACGTGTTGGTGGTTGATGATCGCTCCTTAGCGTCTGTTGGTGCTCGTGTCCCTGAGAATAGTGTGGTGTTTGGGTCTCGGTATTGGTCGCGCGCTTACGTTGCGCGCATGCCTACGCCTACGTAGGTGATGTTGTGCTCACGCAGTTTTTTGAGTTCTGCTTCTCGTGCTAAGAGGTTTCTTGCGTCGACAATGGTTTTTCCTTGTAGGAGGGTGAGTTCTTCTTGTGTGAGTGTGCGGTACTCGTTCCATTCTGTGAGGATGACGAGCACGTCTATTTCTTTGAGCATCTCTTGGCGCGTGGTTGTTGTTGCGTGTGGTTGTACTTTGAGGTAGTTGTGTGTTGCTTGTGGGTCGTGTACGTACAACTTTTTTTGGTGTTTGAGGAGTTGTTGTGACACGAAGATGCTTGCTGAGTCTCGTACGTCGTCAGTGTTTGCTTTAAAGGCGAGTCCCCACAGCCCGACTGCTTCTGAGTCTTTTGTGTGCTCAAGGATGGTGCGTGTGATGTGGTGTTGTTGTGCGCTGTTCGTGCTCAGTGTTGCGCTGACAAGCGCGGGGTCTACTCCTGCTTCTCTGAGTTGAAACGCAAGTGAAGAGACGTCTTTTGGAAAGCAGCTGCCGCCAAATCCTGGTCCTGGGTACAAAAAGTGCATTCCTATCCGGTAGTCGCTTCCGATTCCTTGTCGTACGTCTCTGATATCTGCTCCTACGTGTGTGCAGAGTTGTGAGAGGAGGTTGATGAAGCTAATGCGCATTGCGAGCATGGTGTTTGCTCCGTATTTCACGAGTTCTGCTGATGCGCAGTTCATCTCTTGGATTCTGTTTTGGTCTCGTATCAGAAAGGGACTGTAGACTTCTCGTAGGGCGTCAAATGCTTCTTTATCTTCTGCTCCCACGATGATTCTGTCTGGGCTCATAAAGTCTTGTATGGCCGCTCCTTCTCTGAGTGTTTCTGGGTTTGAGGCGACGTATATGTCTTCTCCGAGAATGGTTTTGAGGATGTGCGCTGTTCCTACGGGTACCGTGCTTTTTGTGACGACGACTTGTCCTTTGGTGCAGCGTTCTTTGATGGTGTGTGCGACTGCGAAGACTGCACTCAGGTCTGCTGATCCGTTCGGGCTTTGCGGGGTTCCTACTGCGATGAAAATTACTTGTGCTCCACTAATGTCTGGTGTGGTGCTAAATGTGAGTCGTCCGCTGTCTACTCCTCGTTGGAGGAGTTCTTTGAGTCCTGGTTCGTAAAAGGGGGGTGTTGCTTGTTTGAGGAGCGCGATCTTTTCTTCGCTGATGTCGATGCAGTGTACTTGGTGTCCTTTGTCTGCAAGGCATGCTCCTGTGACGAGCCCGACGTATCCGGTGCCGAAAATAGCTATTTTCATGGCGTTTTGTGCGCAAGAATATTTATAAATCTGGCGTTGTCCGCCACGTTCATGTATAAGCGAATGTTTGATCAACACGTGTATGATGCGTTACGTGAGGAGAGATCTTTTTTTGATATGGGAGTCTCTCATCCTGATGGTACGTGGGAGCCGTTGGAGGTGTATTTGTGTGATGCATCTCAGGATTGGCGTCACCTAACGCTTTCTGAGCCGTTACGTACTCGTCTTGATGCGTATTTGTTTGGGTCTTCCCGTCTTGCTACTGATTATTTATCCTGTCTTCGTGATGCACGTGCATTTTTGACCTCTCCTTCTGTGCGCGTGGATAAATCCCTTACTCGCTTAGCGTCGCATGCTGCTGTTCCGTTGCGCGCGGACCTTCTTGGGGGTGCGCAGTTTGTTGAGCACACGCTGGGTTTTTGGTCTCGTCGACAGGCTGTTTGTGGCGCTCAAGAATATATTTCTCGTATTGGTTTGCCTCAGATTCGTCGAGCAGGCTTTTTGTTGCGTGAGCGCATCGCGCAAGAGCGGTTTCCTGAATTGCTTGATTTGCGCGTTCTTAGATAGCTTTATTAGTTGATCGTTGCTGCCATCTCCATGGTGATTCAGCCTGCTACACGGATCATCGCATCAATCGATAAGGTTGTGTCCAGCTTGCGTATTCCTGGTTCATTTCTTGATATGCGCGTTGATGGTCTTCCGTTAAGTGATACCTTAGACTCCTTCGTTGAGTGCGTTTGATGCGCATCTGCACGAGTATAGCGCGGGTGATTTGTTTGTTCTTGTTCCTGAGCGTATCATGCAGCATTCAGACGCGTATGCTCATCGATTACTTGATCGCTTTGATGCGTATACGTGGAAAAAGAATCCTTCTTTTCGTGAGCATTTTTATTCTGCTCTGAGAAAAGCGCATGCTGTGCGTACTACTCCAAGTCTTTCTGAGGCGTCTTCTCTTGCTGATGCGTTGCATACGTTTGCGGGGCTCTCAGATGATGCTGCGGGGTTGGTGCGTACTGCTGGATCAACAAGTTGACGCGTGGAATAAGGCTGCTACTCGTCGTACGTGGTATGGTCGTCTAAAGAGTGTTGATGTGCGCGAGTTTGAGTATGCAGTGATGGATCTTGCGACCGTGACGCTTCGTCCTTTGCGTCGTTGTGCGCGTTCTGCAAGAATTGAGTATGCAAGAGAGTACCATCCTGAGTTGCTTACTGAGTAAGCCATTCGTATTGTTTTCTCAAGCCTACGCTCAGTGGCGTTTGTGGCTGGTAGAGAAGTTCTTTTTGTGCGAGTCGTATGTCTGCGCACGTGAGTGGTACGTCTCCGAGGGGGACTTCTACGTGTGTGATTTTTGCTTTTTTTTGTGTGACTCGCTCAATGGTTGTGATGAGGTGGTGTAGTTCGTGCGGGGTGTCGTTTCCGAGGTTGTACACGCTAAATCCGTTTGGCCTGAGCACTGCTTGCACCACTCCGTACACAATGTCTTCTACGTAGGTGTAGTCTCTTGCTGATGTGCCGTCTCCGTATTGCGTGATTTCTTTGTTTGCAAGGATTGCTTCCATGAATTTTCTTGGTGCCATGTCTGGTCTTCCTCGTGGGCCGTATACTGTGAAGAATCGTAGGCAGGTGACGGGGAGTTTTGTGGTGAGGTAGTGTGTTCTGCACAGGAGTTCTCCTGCTGCTTTTGATGCTGCGTACGGGCTTATTTGTTGTTCTATGCGGTCGAGTTCTGAGAAGGGAGGGTTTGTGCGTGTTCCGTACACGCTGCTTGATGATCCAAACACGACGTATGCTTGTGTGTGTTTTGCTGCTTCAAGCACGTGTTGTGTTCCATCTACGTTCACGTTCATGTAGAGCAGGGGTTTTTCTATGCTGTAGCGTACTCCTGCCATTGCTGCGAGGTGCACGATGACGTCGGGGGTGAATTTTTTTGTGAGGGAGAGGAATCGTTTGTCGCGGATATCAATTTTTTTTATGGTGATGCCTTGTTTTTTGAGGACTGCTGCGTTTTGGCGTTTGAGTTCTGGGTCGTAGTAGTCGTTGAAGTTGTCTACTCCGAGGACTTCGTGTTTTGCG
This sequence comes from Candidatus Woesearchaeota archaeon, assembly GCA_007128245.1. GTDB lineage: Archaea > Nanobdellota > Nanobdellia > Woesearchaeales > SKIA01 > SKIA01. The sequence goes on along the minus strand of SKXU01000012.1, from coordinate 1,841 downwards.
AGTGCTTCACAGACGTGGCTTCCGATAAATCCTGCTGCGCCCGTGACAAGAATTCTCATTGGTGAGTAAAGAAGGATAATGGTTTATAAATATGTCTGGTGGTGTACGTACGCAGGCAACACAGTACTATTCATTAGTAGTAAAGTATTTAAATTGCGTGTGATTCGGAAGGGACACACCCTACAAAGAATATGATATACATAGGACACAGGCGAACACCGTATGAACTGATCAGCAGCATGGGAGTGCTCACCTTGGGAACGTCAAGTATTGGCGCCATACGAGAGCAAGAAAAATTGCGTGTTCTCGCTGGCCACTCAGCAGGCGATTACGCAAGACTATTTATCATCGACCCGCTAGACCCTTCTTTGAGCACTGGGATGCACGTGAGACGCAACGGCAGAGAATATGAAGGTGTTTGGGGAGACACAGGCCTTGCGTGCGATAACAGGTTGCACGTTGAAGCATCACAATTTGCTCGTGTGAAAGATATTGATGGCGCAGTACATGGCAAACACACATTAACAAGTATTGTGCGCGCCGCGAGGAACATGAAGATCACTCCTCAAGGAGCAGTACGCTTTTCTCTTTTGGGTGTTGACGATAAGGATATATAAGAGTGGTTAGTCGCTTGGATATGAAGATTCAAGGTCTCTATCAGTTTGGCGTGCAGCAAGGTTCGTTTTCTGGAGCTATTAAGCGTCGCGGTCACGTAATCAGCGGTCTTGTGCGCGCACCTCAAGGTGATTTGGAATTACTCATCGGCTCTGCTGATGAGCATCGTCTGCGTTTTTTTCTGATACCAAAAACCCAGAAAATTCTCGGATTTGATCTCTATGCGTATGAGGACGGATATAGTGGGGGGTGGGGTCCCGTGTGTATGTGGTCTTGTGCGTACCAGTCTTTGCGCTCCGTGCAAGAGGGCGCCTGCGAGAAATCTGTGCTCTCGCACCTTGTGGCTGCGCCACAGTATCATTGGTCAGGGTCTGCGAAGGTGCGCACATACACATGCACATCTGAAGGCACTCCTTAGTGTCTGCATACAGTGTTGTTTAGCCCTAATCGTACTTGTGTGAGCAGTGGTTTCAGTCTATCGAGTTATGTATCCCGTATTGGCAGTATTGCGTTCAAGGCCGTAATGAATCGTAGTAGTCATCCACTAGCTTGTGCAATTCCTTAAGGATGGGTATGTAGACGCCTTTTTCTGCGAGCAAATCAAGGCGCTCAGCAACCCACGTAATCCAGACCTGCTCTCCAGAGGATGCTTGTGCTTTGAGCTCGTCTATAATTATTGTCCAATCAGGAGTTGTTTTTGCTATTTCTATACAATCATCAATGTCTCCTTCACGCTCAGTCATCGATTTAAACAACAAAATATCCTCATTCGAGCAGATGTGAACAGTAAGCATGTCGTACTCGTATATTGTTTCTGCTCTTTGCTGCATTTCTTTGCTTAGTGAAAACTTTCCACATACACGCTCTGCAAAGATATCTATGCGATAATCATCCCGAACCTAAATCTCACTTAGGTTCATGTTCTTGTACACGTTAGTAGGTGATTTAGTGATGAAATTGTTTGTTGCCAACACGTGCTGTAGGTGTATGAATTCTTCTCGTGTAGAGACGACTACGTCAATGTCTTTAGTTACTTCTTTTAGTCCCCTATGGAGTAAGGCTGCCCCTCCTATCACGTAGAGCTGTATCGGTCAGGTGATGGCACTGCTTATTTCTTGGTAGAGGTGATCTAGTTGGTGTGCGTTGCGTATCATATTTTTATGTTATAGAGTTGTGCTCGTTCGTGAATCTCTTGCTTTTTAGGGTATCCTTGGATGGTTGCTCCA
>SKXU01000001.1 GCA_007128245.1 Candidatus Woesearchaeota archaeon | reverse complement strand
CATTGGTTACTCGCTTTACGAGCATGGTCTTTATTCGTCCCATACGAGGTGAGAGAGCGAGTTTGTTTAAAAAAGTTTGCTCGGATTAGTCACTGTGGCCGCAGAGTATGGGTCTTGAGGCCGAATTTTTTGTATACAGCGTCCGAGCTAATGATGCTCTGTGTACCAACCCAAGCCATGAGTAGAGCGTCAAAAGGTGTTGCTCCCTGTTCTATTCGCTTTGCGGCGTCAAAGAATATGTCCCATTGCATATCATCAAGAAGTGCAATGCGTTTGTCACAAGAAACAAAAAGTACTTCTCACGTGTATGTGGGCTAGATGTGATGTCTTACTAACGCTACATCTCATCAAGCGTCTGAATTCCCAAAAGCCCTAACAATAAGGAGAGGTGCTCGCGCGTTTTCGAGATAAGGACTACACGAGCGTCACGCAAAGACGGCTCAGCGGTTTTGATGTGGTGCTCGTGATAAAACGTGGTGAACTCTTGAGCGATGCGCATGGCGTGGCGCGCAACAAGGTGCGGTTTGTAGTGCTGGGACGCCTGCACAATAACATCAGGAGTGTTTCGTAATGCCGTGATAAGCGCGTACTCCTCATCAGTCTGAAGAGCGCTCAGATCAGCTTGCGTAGCAGCAGGAAGGTCTCGGAGGATGCTAGAAATACGCGCAGCGGCGTACTGCACGTACGGACCTGTTTCGCCCTCAAAACTCATACTCTCCTTGGGGTTATACACAAACGCCGTTTTCGGCTCGTACTTGAGAATAAAAAATCGGAGCGCGCCATGACCAATAGCCACGGCTCGCTTATGAATTTCTTCATCTGAAAGTTCAGGGTGACGCTCCATGACTGCTCGTGCTGCGAGTGATTCCATCTCATCTAAGAGCTCATCACAATCAACCACGGTTCCCTCGCGGCTCTTCATGCGTCCTGATGGAAGACTAATAAGGCCGTAAGAGAGGTGGTGTCGGGTGTGAGAGAACCCAAGGAGATCAAAAATCGCAAATAATTGCTCAAAATAATAGTTTTGTTCCTCAGCAACCACGTACACTTGCTCATCAGGAGAAAACTCTTCTTGACGCAAGCTAGCAAGGCCGATATCTTGGGTGGCATACACCGCAGTCCCATCAGCGCGCAACACTACCTTGGTGCCCAAAGAGCCGAGTTCAGCAACAATATTTCCTTTCTCATCTGTTGAGAACACTCCGCTCGTGTGCGCCGTACGCACAGTTTCTTTTGCCTGCGCATAAAAATCGCTCTCAAAATACTCTTTATCAAACGTGATGTGTAGCCGCGCATACGTCTGCGCAAAGCCCTCAAGCGCCCACGCGTTCATCTTCTGCCATAACGCTCGTGCCCGCTCATCGCCTGCCTCCCACGCTCGAAGAAGCTCTTGGGCTTGCGCTTCGAGTTCAGGATACTGCTCGGCTTGTTTTGCAAACTGCACATACCAGTGACCAACAAAATGATCAGGCTTTAAGTTGAGCTCGCCAGGACTGCGCTGTGAGCCGTAAAGGTCATATGCGAGCATGCTCTTACAAATATGCACTCCGCGATCATTATTCAGGTTCGTGCGGATAACGGTGTGTCCTGCACACGATGCGATGTTACTTGTTGCTTGTCCAAGCAACATGTTGCGCAGATGACCTAGGTGCAGCGGCTTATTCGTGTTCGGAGAAGGGTATTCAAACAAGATTTTTTTTCCTGTCTGAGGGGGAGTCCACGAGGTGGTGAGTGCGTGCTGGGCTACAACTGCTCTGTCCAAGAAGATATTAAGGTACGGCCCGTTGGCAACAATACTCGCAATAGGTGGTTTGGGAGTGATGGTTTGCGCAAGGTCTGAGGCAATCTGCTGAGGACTCTTCTTAAGCTCTTTTGCGAGGGGAAAACAGGCAAGCGCATAATCACCAAGAGAACTATCGGGAGGAACTTCAAGAGAAACCTCTACGGGAACGTGCTCGCGCAGCTGCGAGAGCACCGCGTCATAAAACTCCATGCCTAGTAATCCTCGTCTCCGTACGAGCCGTCTTCACCAAAATCATCGAATAACTCTTCATCATCCGAGTCTTCGAGATCAACGTAGTCGTCAGCGTATTCTTCAGGCTCTTCCCAGAACTCGTCTTCTTCCATACACAGACTGCTTCAATCAGGAGTATAAAAACATTTGCGTCAGTACCGGTGCTGTGACTCAATTTTTTTGAGCTCGCGCACGCGATCAGCGACTTTTAAGAATTCATCAAGACGCATACGGGAGCGAATAGGAAGATTAAGAGACATGCCTTCTCCTAAGTCTAACACAATACCTAGTTCATCAGCATCCTCTTCGTGATGGCGGTGCTGTTGTCGTGGAAGCTCAGGCTCGTGATACTGTGGCTGTGGTTGATAGGGTTGCTGCTGAGGTTGTTGCCATGGCTGCTGCGGCTGCCATCCTTGTTGTGGTTGTTGTCCCCCTTGCATTTTTGCTTTGAGCTCCTCTATCTTTGCTTGTGTATCGTCTTTTCCGCCAAATAATCCCACTGTAACTCCCTCTCTTGTGTAATGAAGGAGAAAGCACTGGCGTTATTTAAAAAGCTTTATCGCTCTTTACGAGTGAGAACAAAGAAGAAAAATAAAGAAAAAAAATGGCCTTATGCAGGCCTGATAAAGACTGGTGGGCGGTTGGTTCGCTCAACAACCACGGTCACTGTCTTTGACGTGGAGAGCTCTCCGTCGTCAGCAGTGATGGTTACTGAATACGTACCTGCATCGCCGAAATCAGTGGTTCTGCGAGGCTCAGTCATCCAACCGCTGTAGGTGATTGTGAGTTCATCGCCATCAGGGTCAAAGATGTTAGCAAGCCGCGTAAAGTCCACTGTTTGCGTCTCAGACACAGTGATTGTGCTGTCAACTTCAATAACAGGTGGTCTGTTTGCGGGCTCGATGATGACTGTTACGGTGTCTTCAACCGTGTCAGTGCCATCAGTTGCTGTTACGGGAACGCGGTAGGTTCCTGCATCGCCTCGCGTGGTCGCCCATCGGCCTGTTGCGTCAAACGGCTGTCCGAAGCGGATAGTGACTGTCTCGCCATCAGGATCCTCAGCAGTCGCTGTGAGGCGCACAACGTCGCCTTCAGTAGCAGTAACTTCTCGCTGATCAATCGTGAGGACAGGAGGCCTGTTTACGCGATCAATAATGATGGTAAACTCTTTTCGCGCTTCGTTACCAGCAGTGTCTTGCGCAATGATTGCTCCGCTGTGCACACCTGCGTCACCAAAGGTTGTTTGGGTGATGCTCTGCGTCGTCCAACCCGTAAAGCTGACGATAACATCGTCACCCTCAGGGTCTGTGATGTTAAAGACAGTTAAGTCAAGCACGTCTCCTTCTTGCAGGATAAATGCTTCAGGGCCTTCAATAACTGGCGGAAGGTTTCTTCGTGCTACTTGGATGAGGACGTCAACGCTTGATTCTAGCTCTCCGTCACTTGCAGTAATGCGCGTTAAGAACTCTCCTGCGTCACCTACTTGTGGCGTCCAGCGACCATCTTGGTCAAATGGAGGCTCAAACGTAATGGTTACTGGGTCTCCGTCAGGGTCTGTGACGCGTGGGTTGAGCTCAATCTCTTCTCCTTCGACGCCAGTGATGACTGCGTCATACTCGCGCTCAGGAGGAGGAATCTCATCCACGGGTTCTTCGGGTACTGGCGTAAAATTACCAGTTACATTGGTCTCGTTCGTTTCTGTTGTTGGGGGCGCCTGCACGCATGCTGCGAGCAAAACGAGCGCCGCTACCAGGAATATAAATGATGCTCTCATTGTGATCTCCACTACGAAGTTAAGACACTGGTCTTATATAAATGTTGTTGTGTCTCACTCCTCGCTAATGGTGGCGAAATGAGGGACGGTTTATAGGAGTTTCGCTCTAAAACGCGTCTTTGAGCTTCTCAAAAAAACCTTTTTGCGGCTTCACACTCTCGCCAGACGCGTCTGCGAACTGCTTAAGGGCTGCTTGCTGCTCTTTAGAGAGCTTCTTAGGGGTCTGCACTTTGACGCGCACATACAAATTCCCTTTTCCACGACCGCTCAGGTGCGGCATACCAAACCCAGAGAGCTTAAAGCGCGTGTGGCTGTGCGTTCCCGGAGGAATTTCGAGCACAGCAGATTTTTCTAAGGTGGGAATCTTGACGTCATCACCAAACACTGCCTGAGGAATACTGATAGGAATATCGCAGAAGAGGTCATCGCCTTTGCGCTCAAACAAGTCGTGTGTGCGCACAGTCACGTACAAATAGAGATCGCCAGGAGGAGTGCCTGCAGGCCCTGCCTCTCCCTCGCCCTGGACGCGAATACGCTGACCACTCTCAACGCCTGCAGGGATACTCACCTTGATGGTTTTGTTTTTGCGCACACTGCCTTGGCCGCGACATGTATCACACGCTTTTTTTGGGATGCGTCCTTGTCCTTGACATGCCCGACAGGTAGTTTGTGTTTGAAATACGCCAAACGGGGTGCGCTGCTGAGAGAGCACTCGCCCTTGTCCGCCACACTCACCGCACGTTTTCATCTCGCCCTTATGGGCGCCGGTGCCGTTGCAATCGCTGCACGGATCGTTTTTTGTGAGCTCAAGCTCTTTTTCTGTTCCGCGATACGCTTCTTGAAGGGTTATGGTAAACTCCGCTTGCAAATCCGCTCCTCGGCGTTGCTGACGAAAGCCGCCTCCAAAAATGTCTGAGAAGATATCCTCAAAACCGCCAAATCCTTGATTAAATCCTTGTCCGCCACCACCTTTTTGTGCTTGCTCAAAGGTGTCGTGACCGAACTGGTCGTACTGCGTTCGTGCTTTTTGATTCGAAAGTACTTTGTAGGCGTTATTGACTTCCTTAAACTTCTCTTCGGCTTGCGGGTTATCCTTGTTCAGATCGGGATGATATGTTTTTGCAAGCTTCTTATACGCTTTTTTAATCTCTTCTTGCGTAGCGTTTTTTGAGACGCCAAGCACGTCATAGTAATCAGGCATAGGTGATGGGAGAGAGAACTGTTTTTTAAAACTTAGGCGTGCGCAACGCATAAAAAATACTTCGGGCTCCCTTCTGTATGAACGGTTTTTTCACGGAGTTTGCCGCACAAGCACAAGACGTGCACCAAGTGTGTGCCACCACCAACAAAACAGTGCTGTCTTTGGGCTGTACGGGCGACTATCGGGTGTTAGAGCGTGATCCTGTCTTGCGCACGCAGAAAGTTCTTTTTGGGGGTGAGAGCACGGAGTACGATGTTGCAAAACAGCACGTCCAAGACGCGTTGCTTGCGTACCTTTCACAACAGGATTTTACGTACTGGAGTCATCGCATCTGTGTAGGGATGCCAGACACGCCAGAATCCTATTTTTTTGGAGAGCGCAGCGTGGTGACGACAAACGGAACAACTTTTGTGTGGACGCACAGCGCAGATATGACAAACGAATTAGACGTCTTGCTGTCACACGCGTCAGATGTACATGTGCTGCGAGGTCCTCGATGGGAGAGAGTTTCAGATGATGTGGCTGAAGACGTGTATCTGGGCGCGACGGCGCGCTGGGGTCTGCCAGAGATGGAGTGCAGACTCCACAGACAGTGCTTTGTGGTGCGCCAACACGTTACTGACCCAAACCCAATTATTCCTCGACTCGCACGCTACTTGCTCGGAAGAGCCCTACAGTAAATCTTAAAAAATGATTGTTACTTCTCAATAGTATATGAATGGGTTTTATACGTTACTAGACCAAGAAGTGGCTGGCGGATGGATATTTCATGGGCATACAAGGAGATCGGGGTTAATCAGTGTGGACTGGATTCCAACAAGCGTATCGTGCGATCTCAATCGGTTCCCTGACGATATTACGACTCTTGACTTGCATGCGAAACACAGAGATAAGCACGCAGGCCGCAAAGAAGTCTTAGGATACATCAAGAGGTTTCTTGACAGATGGAACTTTGATTTATGGTTGCACAATTCAGTAAACGGGAATGCGGCGTCTTCTCGGTTTGTCTTCGGATATACAAGCGGGGCGCAGCGTCAAGGAACTGCTGTGGTGTGGAGGCATCAAGGACGCATCACGCAGTACCTTCCTGAACTGTTACGATCACTACCTCCGGATGGACAAGTAACCACTACTGTGGGTGCGCGCACGCGCGCAGTTTGCGCAAACAGTCTTGATTGGGTGATGGAAGAGATTGCGAGCGGGGGACGGGCTAGGTGGATGTGTGAAGAAACGCGTATTAGTGCGGACACTACTGGCCTTTACGTACAATCACCGATTATTGAGACGATAGATGGTGGAGTGAGCTGTGCAGTTATTCCTACTGCTGCAAACTACTTACTCAGGAGGGCGCTTGATGACGCTTGATGCATGGATCAACGGGCTTCCAGAAGAATCATTAGTCACTGACGTACCTGGGAAGAAGAGGGTGTTACTCTCAAAGCCATATACTGTGCCTCCGTTTCAAGATT
>SKXU01000011.1 GCA_007128245.1 Candidatus Woesearchaeota archaeon | reverse complement strand
TGCAAAAGATGCTGCGTTTATCGCTCGATAAAAAAAAAAAAAAAAGCTTGTCATCACACATTTTTCTCAGCGGTACTTTGATACTACTCCTCTTCTCGAAGAGGCGCAGTCGATATTCTCAAACACCGTTGCTGCGTATGATTTTTTGGAGCTAGAAGTCGTAAGAGATTAGTTTCCTTGCCGAATAGCAAGTTTCACATCTTCTTCTTTTACAGTTTTTCTTCCTGCATGGTCTGCGAACTTTGCTGCTCGCTCACCGTACTTTGTGACAAGGAGCTCGCAGATGCGTTTGAGCTCGTGTTTTGCATCTTCTGAGATACGCTCAGCACCTGCTTTTTCCATGATGCGCTCCATTGCTGCTAAAGGAATACTTCTTTCAACCATGCACACAGAAATGCAGAACATATATTTAAACATGCTGTTTGGCAAAAGAAGCGTAAATAGGGGTTTATCACTGGACATGTGGGCATAGTGTTTTTATAGCTGAACGTCACAATCATTTCATGTTGATTGTTCGCTGTCCCAAGTGCGGTAACACGCAAAAAACTGCTCCTAAACAAGTTTCTACTGCGGTAAAACGCTGTGTGTATTGTGGGAAATCGTTTAAGGTACACTCGCATGTGAATGACTCGCGTATAGTTGCGGATCTTGATCGTTCGTGTTGGAATTGATATTGTGTGTGCATCATTGGAGCACTTTACCATATAGAAAGTAAAATTATCAATCTATATAGAAAATAAATCAAGTAGCACAAACACCTCCAAACTGCTGAATTCGACGTTTTGGCGCCTTCTCGATGGAAGAAATGAAAGCCGAAGATTTATAAACAAAAACCCTATTATCCTCTCTGATGGAAGAGCAACAGATTTCTGAGCGTGTCATTGAAGATGAGATGAAACACGCATACATGGCATACGCCATGAGTGTTATTGTGGGACGCGCACTTCCTGACGTGCGCGACGGACTCAAACCCGTACATCGAAGAATCCTGTATGCCATGCACGACATGGGGATGCGCCACAACCAACCCTACAAAAAAAGCGCAAGAATTGTTGGTGAAGTGTTGGGAAAATATCATCCACACGGAGACTCCGCAGTGTACGAAACCATGGTGCGTATGGTGCAAGACTTCGCACTCAGATACCCCTTAATAGATGGACAAGGAAACTGGGGTTCAGTAGATGGTGATGGCGCTGCTGCGATGAGATATTGTGTCACGGGAGATACGCGTGTACTCACAGACAAGGGCCTCAATCCAATCAATGCTCTCAGCACGCAAGAAGATATTGATATCAAAGTACTTTCTTACGGAAAGCGCGTCAACACCGCTTCAAAATGGTTTGACAGCGATGTACACCCCGTACTCAAACTCACAACCGAAAGAGGATTCACGCTTCAGGGAACCTACAACCATCCAATCCTTGTGTTGTCAGTGACCGAAAAAGGATTTCCAGCTTTTGTCTGGAAGCGACTTGATGAAGTTGAGCAAGGAGATTTTGCGGTAATAGACCGTTCAGGAATGCTGTGGCCAAAGGATCGGGTCGCTATTTTAACTCAATCATCATATGTTGTCCCTCAAACAGTAGACTCGTCTTTAGGGTTTATTCTCGGAGCACTTATTGCTGAAGGGACTTTGGGGAAAAAGAAAATTGAGTTTTGTAACACAGATATAGATTACGTTGATGCGTTCAAGACATCGTGGGAACGTAGCTTTCCCGAATGTACTCTGCATGAATTTATCAAACAACCAACTTCATACGGGAAAAAAGAGTACACGCGACTTGAATCGCACTTTGCTGTTGTGCGAGAAGTGCTTAGTGAAGTGGGAGTAACGTTTACTATTTCAAAACATCGGCGAGTTCCTGAGAGCATATTCTCATCTCCTAAAGAAGTTGTAGCAAACTTTTTGCGAGCGTACTTTGAAGGTGACGGATCCGTATCAAGAAGTGGTCGCATGCGAGAGCTCAGTTGCTGCTCGGCCAGCGAGCTACTTATGCAAGATATACAACACTTACTTCTTCGATTTGGTATTTGTGCAACTAAACGCTACGACAAATATCGAGAAACGCATAAACTCTATCTTCGTGGGCTTCGCAACGTGAAGACCTTTGCGGAGGAGATTGGGTTCGTATCTCAAAGAAAACAGCACGCACTCAATAAGATGGTTGCTGAATATCAAAAGGACTTTTCATTAACCGATAAATTGCCTGGAGTTGCTGAATTTATTCGCTCACATATTGATGAAGACTCCTCATTTCATAGAACAGTAAAACGAAACAACTTTGATAGATACTCAAACTTTGAAACGTGGCATGAAGAGTTAGGATTAATCCTCCTTCAAGAATCCGGAGTTGATGTGCGAAGCAAGCTCTCAGAGTTGCAGCAACTACAGTACGTTTTTGACCCTATTGTCTCGGTCTCTAAGCAAGATCCCCAACGCGTCTACTCTGTGCGTGTAGATAGTGCCTGTCACTCATTTGTTGCAAACGGTTTTATCAACCACAACACAGAATCGCGCCTTGCAAAAGTCTCACAAGAACTGCTTCAAGATATTGATAAGGAAACCGTTGATTGGGCAGAAAACTTTGACGCAAGCCTCAAAGAACCCACAGTATTGCCCACAATTCTACCAAACCTCCTTGTGAATGGTTCATCAGGAATCGCTGTAGGGATGGCGACAAACATGCCACCACACAACCTCACCGAAGTGGCCAACGCAGCAATTGCCTATCTTGGGAACCCTGAGATTGAGATTGCAGATCTCATGCAGCACCTTCATGGTCCTGACTTTCCTACTGGGGGAGTAATCTGTGGACGACAAGGGATTTATGATGCATACACAACTGGACGCGGAAGAGTTATTTTGCGAGGGGTTATTGAGCGTGAGACACATAAAGACCGTGAGCGACTTATCATCACAGAAATTCCGTATCAAGTTGCCAAGGCATCATTGATTGAGCAAATTGCAGATCTTGTGCGAGACAAACGCATTGAAGGCATCTCAGATATGCGTGATGAGTCTGATCGTCAGGGTATGCGCGTCGTCATTGAGCTTAAGCGAGATGCCAGCCCTGAGATTGTTGAGAACGGTTTATTCAAGTATACGCGTCTGCAACAGACGTTTGGTGTCATCAACCTTGCAATTGTGGACAAGCGGCCTGAGGTTCTTCCCGTACTTGATCTTCTGCGACACTACCTTGACCATCGCACGCAAGTAATTACGCGGCGCACAGCGTTTGACTTGCGTAAAGCAGAGGAGCGAGCGCACATCCTTGAAGGTCTGCTTATCGCACTCAAGCACATTGATGATGTCATCCCGCTCATTAAAGAGAGTGCGGATGCAAAGACTGCAAAAGCAGGACTTATTTCTCAGTATGATCTTTCAGAGACGCAGGCAGATGCTATTTTGGCGATGCAGTTGCAGCGACTCACAGGTCTTGAGCAGGGGAAAATTAAAGACGAGCACGCGCAGCTTCTCACACTCATCGCGGATCTCAAAGATATTCTTGCTCGACCTGAGCGTGTGAAAGAAATCATCAAGCAAGAGCTTGAGCATGTACGAGATACATATGGTGATACGCGAAGAACGCAGATTGATGATACTGATATTGATATTGATATTGAAGACCTTATTGAGGAAGAAGATATGGTTGTCACCGTTAGTCACGCTGGTTACATCAAACGCCTTCCTGTTGAGACGTATCAGGCACAGCGCAGAGGGGGCGTAGGAGTCATTGGTGCAACCACTAAAGAAGGCGATTTTGTTGAGCATCTTTTTGTTGCTAACACGCATAGTTACTTGCTTTTTTTCACGAATAAGGGGCAGGTGCATTGGAAGAAAGTCTATAAGATTCCTGAATCCAGTCGCACTGCTCGTGGCACTCCTGTGGTGAATTTGCTTGAGCTCGCAAAGGATGAGCAGATATCAGCGGTGATTCCTGTTAGTGAGTTTTCTGACGACAAATTTTTGGTCTTCGCAACCACTCAGGGGTATATCAAGAAGACAGCGCTCTCAGCGTACTCTCGTCCAAGACAAGGGGGTATTCATGCGATTAAATTAGAGGAGGGAGATGATCTTGTGCGTGTCGTGCTTACTGATGGCACGCAGAACTTGCTTCTTGCTTCCACGCAGGGTCAAGCAATACGCTTTGCGGAGTCTGACGTGCGGCCTATGGGGCGCGTGTCTCGTGGAGTTATTGGTATGAAGCTACGCAAGGGAGACCAAGTCATTAGTTTATGTCACGCAGAGCCTGATTCAACTGTGCTTACTGTCACGCAAAACGGGTTTGGAAAGCGCACAGCAATTGATGAATATCGTATGCAGTCTCGCGGAGGTTTTGGCGTAAGAAACATTATTACGAGCCCAAGAAATGGTTCTGTGTCTCAAGTGCGTGTGGTGCATGACACTGATGATTTGCTTCTTATTTCTACTCGAGGCATTGTGATGCGTACTTCGGCGATTGAGATTTCAAAGATTGGTCGCTCAACACAAGGTGTGCGTGTGATGCGTCTTCGGGATGGAGATTCAGTATCTACTGTTGCGAAGGTGCTTGTCGAGGAATAGCTTTTTATTCTCTGCGTATTCAGTACGTGTATGGCAGAGGTGAGTGAGCAGGAAACGCCTGTACAAAAGCAGCCGCGCGAGCGACAAGATATTATTGAGTTGGATGCGATTTTAGAAGAGCTATCCTCGCTAATTGTGCTCTGTGAGGAAACCATGTCAGTGTGTGCTGATCTTAAAAAGCAGGACGATGTTCAGCGTCAATTGAAAACGTACGCTTCGGGTCTTGTGAGTGTTGCTCGCTGCTTGCAGTATCTGAATGATTTTCGCAGGTTAGTGCCACAAGTCACTGAGCGCTCAACGGCTGTGCGCCAATCCCTTATCACTGCTCGTGGTGGCGAGCAAGATGCTCTTGTAAGTGAGGAAGCGCGCGTTTTGCAGGCGGTTGAGCATGTTAAGGAAACGGTGATGCAATCTATTCAGGCTCTTGAGTCAGTACTTTCTCATGTGCGTCAGTCAACGCCTCCTCTGCTTGCTGCTATTGGTTTTTCCTCACCGCATTTTGAGTCGTTTGCTGTTTCTGCACTACAAGCAATCCGTGTTGATATCGTGGCGAACACAGTATTTTCTGAGCGTGAGCGCCTGCGCGCGTTGCGACAAGATATTCAGGATGTGTATCTTCTCAAAGAACATGCTGATGGATTACAATGATACGCAAGTTGTTGCATCGTGGTTGGTCTGATCATGAGATATTGGATTACTATGAGCGTGTACAATCCCCCAAAAAAGAGCACCGGCTTGTTGTTGTTTTTGCGTTCATCGTTCTGGGTGCTGTAGCGATTACCATTCCTTTCGCGTACGGAGTGTTTGGCAGCATCCTTCCTGCTTTGCTGTTTTATCTTGTCTTGAGCATGGTTGGTGTGTGCTTTGGAGCAGTACTTGGGTTACTATTTGCGGATCTGGAGCGTCTTGACAGAAAACATCATATCGTGGTGCTCTTCGTGCTTCCTCTTCTCATTTTTTCTTCTACACATTGGTTTCTGATTCAAGGGTTTACGTATGCTGATAACCTGTTTTTACATAACACTCTTATATCTGGTCTTGTGTACTCCTCAATGTTTACTCTTGCATATGCAGTAATGGTGGCAAAGGAATGGAACTCACGAATTGGGCAATAGAGTTTGTGAAAGCAAGAAATGCATTTACTCGCACATTGCGCGAGCATTCTGTGCAGGGTGATGTGGTCACGTTTGTTCATAAACACAAGGTGCATCATTTCTTGTGCCTAGAACGGTTGTCTGTTCCTGTGGCTTCCGACACCTACACCGTGGTGTGTCTGAACGCGGAAGAGAATCTGGCGTTTTTGATTACGCACTGGAAAGAGTTTTTACAGCCGAGCCTTTCTGTAATCTTCGTGAATCCTCAGCAACACGCTCATTGGCAAGTTTCTCCGAAAGTGCATGCAATGGTTGCTGATGAAGAAACGCTAGAAGAAGGTCTTCGCTCGCTTGCGAGCGAGGTGCCGTTTCTCTCTTAAGGATGATATCTACTAGTGCTGGCGTTGTTGCTCGGTACAGACTGTTTTTGATGTTCATCGTTTTAGTTACACTTCTGTAAGTACTGCTGTGTCACGCGCTCCACCAGATCTTGTTTGGCTTGTACTCGCCATTGCTCGATATCAGATAGTGGTCTTGGTTCTGCAGGTTCGAGTCTCCATTGTTCCATGTCTGATAGTGGTTGGTTCTGTACGTTAGCTTGCAGTACTCGGTACGTTTCCTGTAGTTGCTCACAGGTTAGCTGCGGCCCTACTAATCCTTTATATTCTTCGCTTGTGGTTGCGCATCCTCCAAGACCTGCTGCTACAAGTACTGGCGTTATTGCTCGATAAAGTGGTTTTAGTGTCATACTTTTCTTACAAGAGTTACGTGAATATATAAATTTTGTGAAAATTTACTCCCTCCAAGTGGTCACTTCATGCGCCCTGTGTATCGGGATTCTAACTCTTTTTTGCGCTGCTCCACCTCTTCAATCTGCATGAGGGTTCGCTCAATGCCTAGTTGGTATAATCGTTCAGAGAGCAGATGTACGTTGCGCGCTCCACGATGCTCGTCAAATCCTTCCAGGGCTTGCGCATAGGATTTATGTTCTTGCGCTAACTGTGCATATCGCTGCTGTTGTTGGCCTAATTCGGTGTGTTGCCCTGCGAGATGTGCCCTCTTGTGTGGTAGTTCGGGAGGACACGTGGGCGTGGTCTGGCATCCTGTGAGGAGTACAGAAAGTGATGCAATCTGCAGAAATCTCTTCATACCTTCTATTCGTCGTCATCCATGCCTGAGTGGCTTGGAATTGCGTTTTTAGAAATGATGACGATGTCACCGATTGCTTTGACGAGTTGGTGTGGTACGATAACTCCTTTTGCGTTACCGAGCGCCTTTTGTAAGAATGATCCGCGTGTTGCTTTCACGCGCCAGCCGAAGACTTTGTTTTCGGTGAGTATGCTCTCTTCAACATCTCCGAAGTAGTCTCCTTCGTCTGTAAATACTCGCATGTCGTACGTCTCGGAAATTCGTTTCATTCGTAGCATAGTTCTTCTCTTACGAATAGCACTCCTTGAGTATTTAAAGCTTACGTGTTTGGTCTGCAGGCACAATTCTTATAAAGGCAGTCTCCTACAAATGCGTAGTTGAGGTGAATATCTCGTGACAGCAGTACAAACAATTACCCTAGCAATCATCTTGGGAACGCTTCTTGCGATAGTGTATAGCTTGCGTATTCTCGTTTTGCTCGAGAGGCGCATTGCGCGCATGGACCACCACATTGAACTTATGACAATGGCGGTACTTAAGGATGAGCGAAAGGTGCTTGAAAAGGAGACTCGCATTGAGCAGCTTCTTGAAAAAGCACTAGCGACTCCTAAGAAGGCGTCCACAAAAAAGCGCTCTTCAGCAAAAAAAGCTCCTAAAAAAGCTGCGAAGAAGACTGCCAAGAAGACCGCTAAAAAGCGTTCTAAAAAATAATTTTTTTTTTATTTTTCTATTAGTTGTTCGATGCTTCTTCCTCTCTCAAGTGCGTCTTCGTAACTGAGCACATAGTTTTTTCCTGAGCTCAGCAGGGTGTGTGCAGGTACAAAATACCATCCTTTGCGCAAGAACTTCACGCCAACCCATGTTTCGCATCCCATTCTTCTTCCGAACTCTCTGAGGTCAATAATTTCTTGATCTTTAAAGTATTGGCGCGTATTGCCGCACACCTTTACTTCTATTGCGACAGTGCGACTTTCGTGTCCGGCAATGATGTCAGGAACTTCAAGAGGGATGGATCCTGAACCTGCCGCTCGCACCGCTCCCCATCCTGCTAGGTATAATGCGTGCAAGAGTTCTCGTTCCGCTGCTGATCCTCGGGCTTTTGCTGTGCGTTGTGCTCCCATAATCGTATCAGGTTGGCGTGCTTCTTATGTGTACCGATTCAACAGATCTGCGCGCGTGATGCTTCCGTGTGGTGTTGATTTGCGCATCACAATAATGATTGGTGTGTATTTGAGTATTCCTCTGATTACTTCAAGCGGGGTATCTGCATCGATGGTGGGTGGTGCGGCTTGCATCACGTCTTGTGCGGTGAACGCTCGTGCCTGTTCCCCAAGTATTTCTTGAACTATTCCTTTCTCTGTGACAAGTCCAATAATGCGCTTTTCTTCTCGTACAGGTATCTGGCTGATTGCGTGTTTTTTCATTTGCTGCACAATTTTTTTTATTCCATCAGTCTCTTTACACGTAATGAGTGGTGTGGTCATGATTTCTTTTGCTGTGGGTTGTTGTGCGTAGCGTTCTGACTCGAGCGTGTCAAGAATTTTTTTTGCAAGACTATAGGATGGGTCGATGAGTCCTGCTTCTATTTTTGCGATGTATGATTGTGAGACTCCTGCTCGTGATGCGAGTTCTTGTTGTGTGAGATGAAGTGCGCGACGTTGTTGTTTTATGGTTGCAAGTGCCATCATGATTCATTTTCTAAAAGAGTATTTATTCTTATTGGAATACTTTGTTCACAAGAGATTATAAAGAATTGTGTTGTCTGGCTTGCAATGGCAAGAATTACGTATTGTACAAGCGAAAGCGTGACGTGCGGACACCCTGACAAGGTGTGCGACCAAATATCAGATGGCATTTTAGACGAGCTCTTACGGCAAGACCCTGGGAGTAGAGTGGCTGTGGAAACAGTGGCGAAAAACGCGTTGATCTTGTGCGCAGGAGAAGTTCGCACAACAGGATATGCTGATATCCAACGTATTGCCAGAGAGGTACTCAAAGATATTGGCTACACAGACCCTTGCTTTGGGATTGATAGTACTGATGCTGCTGTATTAATTGCGGTAAATGAGCAAAGCCCCGACATCGCACAAGGGGTCGACAATGAGTCGGATCTTGGCGCGGGAGATCAAGGGATGATGTACGGCTATGCGTGCACTGAAACGCCTGAGCTCATGCCCTTTCCAATTACCATGGCACACAAGCTCACCAGACGTTTAGAGCAGGTGCGCAAAGAAAACATTATTGCAGATCTGGGTCCTGACGGAAAAGCACAAGTGAGCGTGCGGTATGTGGATGGAAACGTAGACAAGGTGACTGCAGTAGTTGTAAGTCAGCAGCACAAAGAACACGTGGATCTCGAAGAGTTACGTGCAGCTATTCACACGCACGTCATTGAAGTAGTACTCGGAGAGTATCTCGCTCCTGATGCGCGTATCTACATTAATGCCACAGGAAGATTTGTTCTTGGAGGTCCTCAAGCTGATGCTGGTTTGACTGGACGAAAAATTGTTGTTGATACATACGGAGGCGTTGGTCGCGTGGGGGGAGGCGCTTTTTCCGGAAAAGACCCTTCAAAAGTTGATCGTAGCGGCGCGTATGCTGCTCGCTGGGTTGCAAAAAATATTGTTGCTGCGGGGCTTGCGAGCACCTGCGAGGTGCAAATTAGTTACTCTATTGGTGTCGCGCAGCCAACAAGTATTAATGTAGATACGTTTGGAACAGCAACTGTTGATGAGGAAAAGCTTGCACAGGCAGTGCATGACGTGTTTGACCTTACTCCGCAAGGGATTATTCGCGATCTTAACTTGTTACAACCACTCTATCGTAAGACTGCGAGCGGAGGACATTTTGGGCGCGAAGAATTTCCCTGGGAGAAAACGAACAAAATTGATGACTTAAAACGAGCACTCAGCTAGTGCCTAACTATTTGTCTAGCTCGTCGATTTCTTCTTCAACTTGTTTTCTTACTCGCTCTGCTTTTTCTCGAGTTTCTTCTAGAGTGCTGTGATCTTCTTCGGGTTTTTCAACGGGTTGTGATGGAGAGAATGTTTTTTTTGCTTCTGGTTCTTCGATCTCTTCTACTTCTTGATCATCCACAATTTCCATTTCTTGAGGTTTGGTTGCTTGGATTTCTTTGTTCATCTCTTCGCGTTTTTTTGCTGCTTTCTCAAGAACATCATCTAGCTCATCAATATTCATGCGACGCGCGGGTTTCTCTTCTTTCTCATCAACGACTGCAACGCTTCCTCCTTCAGCTTTGTCCATCGCGGCAGCAAGTCGCTTCTGCTCAAGCTCAAGTTCCATCTCTTTTCGTCGATGTTCCTCTTCTACGTCTTTGAACACCTTCCGAATATCGTCTCTTCCCTCGATATCAAAATAATCAAAAAATTTCTCTGTTATGCGCAATTGGTATGTTCTTCCGTGCGGCTCTTTTACGACGAATCCGCGCTCAACAAGCTCTTTCACGTGCTCATACGTGTTGCTTCCGCGGATGTCTACAACTTCTGCTTGGACAATAGGGCTTCTCCATGCAATAACTGCGAGTGTTTCTAAGACAGGACCTGATATTTCTGTGTCTGAAACGACGCGTGATACGAGCTCAAGATACTCGTCGCGTACATGAACTTTCCATGCTCCGTCCTCTTCAACAACTCGCAGAGCGCTTCCTGAACTCGCATAGTTTTCTTGCAATGCCTCTAGTGCTGCGAGCACATGCTTTGGGTTTGCTTCCATAAGTGATGCGATGTGCGTTGAGTCCACAAATCGTCCGGAAGCAAAAAGGACTGCTTCTACTTTTCTGATGAGCTCAGGGTCCACGTTCCTTCTTCCTCTTGTATAATTCCGTCTGCAGAAAACTTCTCAAGCATTCCTTGCAGTGGTTTGGCTTCTATTCCTGTCATACGTGCGAGCGTTTCGGAGTCTTTTGGACCTCCTGCTAGCAGCACGGTAATAAAGTTCTGTGCGAGACGAAGTATGGCTGTATTATAGTACGTGTTTTTTTGTTTCTCTCCGCGCACCTCTAGCGCTACTGCGTGGAGTTTACTTAAGATGTCATTAATCCAGTTTTGTACGTCTCTTGCTGCGATATGAAACTCTTCCGGCTCAAGAACTTCTATAGATGCAGGAGTAAAGTTGAATGCAAGTTGAGTGAGGGTTTCAAGTTGCGGAACAAGGAGCTCAACCTCTGCGAATGCAGAGAAGAATCCTTCATTTTCTCCCTCTAACTCGACAGCACGTTCCTTATGAAGATCCAAAATTTCCAGGTGTTTTTCGTCTTCAATTTGTTTAAGATAACTATCCAAACTCAATTCAACGTGCTCTACTGGTTGTCCAGCAACTTCAAGGGTCATGAGTACTCGTAATGATCCTTCTTCAATGCGCTCTGCTATTTCGTTTTCTGTTAACGCCATACCTATACAACCGCTCCAGTACTTAAAAAGATATCCGTAGCTTTTGGGCGCAAGCTTTAAATACTCAAGATTTCGTATTTCGTGTAGAGGTGAGACTTTGGGATTTTTAAACAAGCTAAAACTGTCTGGTGACGAGGATGAGATGAGTCCTCCTCCTGCTCCAAAAAAGAGTAAGGATGTTCCTGAGGAAGTTGCTCCTCCTGCTGAGACGCAAACTCCAGGTCCTGAAGTATCGCTACCTGAGTTGCCTGATAAGACTGCAGAGGATGCACCTCCATTGCCTCAAGAGCTCCCCGCGCTCGATGCAGGTTCGCAGCAAGAAAAACCTGGTATGGACTTGCCTCGTCTGAAACCCGCTGCATCGCAACAATCAGAACTTCCTCCTCCTCCTGCTCCCATGAGCGGAGGCCAAGCAGCACGTGGAGCGTCAGACATCCCTCCTATTAAACTCGATCCGTCAAGCGATCGACAGGGGATTATCACTGACAAACATGTTGAGGACCTTGATGTGGATAAGTTGGTGCTCCCTGATCAACCTGAGAATCCCTCGATCATCCAAGCGCCTATCTCTCAAGCGGTGCGAGATAAGCCTCTTCCTGCTGCTAATGATTCTCCTGCTGAATTAGTGCGGAGTTCTTCACCAGCTCCTCCCGTTGTACCTGCACAGCCGGTTGCAAATGATTCTCCTGCTGAGTTGGTTCGTAGCGCACCACCACCTACGAAAGTGCCGCCACCTGCTCCCGCGCAGCATGTACCATCAGCTCAGCCGCGGCCTGAAACTCCTCGTCCTGCTCCTGTAGCTCAATCGCGTCCTGAACTCCCACGTACTCCTGCTCCTCCGCAAGTGCAACAACAAGTGCGTGAGACCACGCGAACGTATTCGGGTCCGTTGTATGTTGATGTGCCCACGTATGAAGAGATGCAAGAGCACATTCGCTTACTAAAACAAGACCTGGGATCCGTTTCCGCAGAGATTGAAACTATTGGAAGACTAAACCAACAAGAAGCTGAAGAGTTCCAAAACTTGATTCAGCGTCTTGAGAGGGTGCAAGATCGCGTCTTGGGAATTGATAAATCACTATTTGAGGAACGATGACTGCTCCTGTTTTTATCGAAATAAAGAAATATCGCGAAGTACTACACAGAGCTGATTTACTGAAGTTTCATATCGCTGAGGTTCAGCGTCTTATTCAAGAAATTGATTCTTTGCGCCAGCAAGAAATACGTCATGTCGAATCCACACGCAACCAGCTTGACGTGCTTCAACTGGCTGTGAATCGCGTAGAGGAGGAATTGTAATGCCAACATCTCCTGAATACTTTATTGGGCTCAGAAACACGTCTTCAATACGCAGAGGCCTTCTTGAGTCGGCAAAGCAAAGTGTTCTGCTTTTGAAAGCACAGTACGGCCTGCGTGAAACGCGCGCGAAGAAAAAAGAATTAATTGAGCAACTAACACATCACATTGCTGAAATTGAAGTGCTTACTTCAGGTCTAGATGAGGACCTACCTGCTCACAGCAGAGACGACATGCCTGAAGCTGTGCGACGGGCAGCTCAGCGTCTAGAAGAAAAAGAGCAGCTTTCTGAGCGCCCTGCATCTGTGGTAACAAAAAAGCCAGATCCTATTGTTGAAAAACCCAAGCCAGTAAAACAAGTAGATACTGTTGATCAGGAAATTCGCGACTTGGAAAAGCAATTATCTGCCATTGAGAGCAAACTTAATAAGTTGTAGTTTTCTTCTGTGTTTACCTCATTGTGGGGGTTCCCGAGCGGTCAAAGGGGCAGGGCTCAAATGTATGAGCATCGAGGCGCAAGCTGATGACGGAGATATCCTGTAGCGTAGGCTTTCGGGGGTTCGAATCCCTCCCCCCACATTTGTTGAATTCTTCGAGGAGAGATGCTGAGAGGCAAGTATTTCAGCAATCGCTATCGAATTATTCATTTTAAAGACCTCTACACATCGAATTCACTATTTTTGTTGCATAGGTACTGTTGCGTGTTCTCAGCTGTGAGAACGAGGTATTTTTAAGATATAAGGCCTGTACACGTTGAATTCACGTGAATTAGGTTGTTGGGAATCTGTTCTTTCCTACTGTTTTGATCTGTGTTCGGGGTTGTGTTGAGATTAGTTTAGGATTACATGGTGGAGAACTGCTGTTTTTTACTCTTTGAGAGGGGTTTTTTGTTGTTTTTTGTTTTCTGAATGCCTGTGCTCGTTGAATTCAGGCACTTCAGAGAGAGAATATGTCTAATATTTTTGTCAAATCACGTGTTTGAAGCTCTGTGCTCGTTGAATTCACGTGAATGAGATTTTTGTATTTATGTGGCCCAGAGGGTCTTTGTTAAGGTTGTATGAGGTTTTTTTCCTGTTGTTTCTTTGGAGTGCGAGTGATTTTATTATTATCAGTATAGAAGATAATTATTTAGGCTCGGCGTGGTGCGGAGAACGAAATAACTAATTCTCGCTTCACAAGGCGTCTACTCTTAGAATTCACGTGATTCGGTATTTTTTGTATTTTGTGCAGTTTGAGATGCGATTTTAGGGTTTAGGCGCTTGTGCTCGTTGAATTCACGTGAATTGGCTTGTAAAAAAAGACTCTTTTTTAGAGCGAAAACGCCTCATTTTAGATCATTTGTTTTGTGTTATGTCTTGATTTTGAGGAAAAATTCGGAATTTTATGGAAAATGATGATTTTGTAGATGGTTTTCAGAAGTATAACTGCTGTGCTCGTTGAATTCAGTGGTTTGAGGGCTTTGATTTTGCACAATTGTTGGGCGATATTGTGTTTTAAGGGCTTGTGCTCGTTGAATTCACGTGAATCAGTTTTGCGTGTTTTTTTTATTTTTTTGTGTTCGTGGTATGGGGTGATCGGGCATTTTGCGTTGTTTATGCACGTATTGCAAGAATTACATAATTATCAATATAGAAAAGAAGTAGATGATTGTTGCTTTCGAAAATTTATGATTTTTTGAAAACACTGCGTAGGGTGCTTGTGCTCGTTGAATTCGTGTGATGAGTGTTTTATTGTGTTTTTGTGGTTTTGGGACGTAATTGTGGTGTTTGAAGGTGTGTGCTCGTTGAATTCACGTGAATAAGCTTACTTAAATCCGTCTGATTTTCTTGTGCAGAGCGCTTATTGTAGGTCTTTTTAGCTCCTTATTGTCATAAGTTTGCGCAGATAGTGTATTTTTCCCTCAAATAAATTATTTGCGCTATGGAAAACAAAAAGAGCTGTGCTCACTCAATTATGTGTTTACAGCCTCTGTGTTCGTTGAATTCGTGTGATGAGTGTTTTATTGTGTTTTTGTGGTTTTGGGACGTAATTGTGGTGTTTGAAGGTGTGTGCTCGTTGAATTCACGTGAATTGGGACTGATGTATGTGGTGCATGCGCAAAGTTCAAATACGAGCACCTGCTCTTGCTTGCTAGAACGATGACAGTAGAATTGACCGCCGTAGGCGGATATAACGAAGTTGGCAGACAATGTACTGCAATTAAAGTTGATGATGATGTATTTATTGTGGATTTAGGATTACACCTTGATCAGTACATCAAATACACTGAAGACGAAGAAGAAGATATTACTACGACCTCCCGAAGAGGATTAAGAAAAGCAGGCGCAATCCCTGACTGGACGAGTATTAAAGACTGGAAAAAAGATGTCCGAGCTATTATTTTGACTCATGCGCACCTAGATCATATAGGTGCGGTGCCGTACCTCGCAGAAATCTTTGATTGCCCTATTTACGCGTCTCCATTCACAATAGCGCTACTCAAGCAATTGATTGAGGATAAAAATATCTCTCTGGAGAACCGATTGGTGAAGGTTACGAAGCCTGTGCAGCTCACAGACGCGGTGAAACTGGAACTTATTCATATGACACACAGCACGGTTGATTGTAAAATGGTGGTTCTCCACACGCCGCATGGTGCTGTTGTTGTCGATAACGATTTCAAGATAGATAGACATCCTACGCTCGGTCAACCACCTGATTTTGAGTCAATTAAGAAGTTGTCAGGAAAAGTGCTTGCACACGTTGGGGAGTGTCTGTATGCGCCACATCAAACAAAAACTCCTTCTGAGAGTGTTGCGCGAAAGATGTTAGAAGAAGTACTTCTCGAAGAAAACTTTGAAGGCAGAGCGGTTTTTGTGAGCACCTTTTCAAGTCACATAGCTCGTCTGTCAAGCATCATGGATATGGGTAAAGCACTCGGCAGAGAAGTAGTGTTTCTTGGGCGCTCAATGGCGAAATACTTAACAGCCGCAGAAGAGGCAAATATTCTCTCTGTGCCTCGACACGTGCAAATTCTCAAGTACGGCTCGCAGATACGAAAATTTTTCAAGCAACAAAAGGATTTGTCGAAGTTCCTTATTGTGTGTACAGGCCATATGGGCGAACCCAAAGCAGCTCTTTCAAAGCTCGCAGACGGCGCCTACCCGTTCAAATTTAGGCCTGGAGACGTCGTCGTCTTTTCAAGCAACGTCATTCCTATGCCGTTGATTATTGCTAATCGAGAGGAGTTAACTCGCAAATTACGTTCGCAGCAAGTACGTATTTTTGACGGGGTTCACGTGTCCGGTCACGCAAGCAAAGAAGACCTGCGTTGGCTGATGTTAACGCTTGGCGCAAAGCATCTCATCCCTAATCACGGCTCGCCCGAAATGACCTCTGCCTATGTTGATATTGCGCGAGAGGCGGGAGTTAAGCCTGAGAGGATCCATAGTTTGCGCGAGGGCGATCGTATTGTGCTCAAGCCCTAGTGTTTTCACTGTGTAAAGACCATACAGGCACAATGTTTAAATAGCTCTGTGGTTTGGCTATCCCTATGAAACTCACACTAGCCGATGCAAAGCTGCTCAAAGATGCTGTAGCGATTATTTCTGAACTTGTCACGGAGGCTCGTTTTTCCGTCACCTCGGATGGTGTAACGCTCATCGCGCTTGACCCTGCAACAGTTGCTATGGTTGATTTCACCCTTCTCTCATCTGCATTCTCAGAATACGACACGACTGGAGATGAGGACATCTCTTTGAATTTGATGAACCTTAAGCAAGTTCTCAGGCGTGCAGGAGCTACTGACAGCGTTGTTCTTGAGACTGTTGATAACAAACTGAAAATCACGCTAAAAGGAGCATCTACGAGAACCTTTCACTTGCCGCTCATTGATATTGATGATGGAAAGCGTCAAGTACCAAAAGTTGAGTACGCAGCGACGATTACGACTACGAGCGCTCAGCTTGGTGACGCTATCGATGACGCTGATATCGTGGCTGAAAGCGTTGCGTTTATTGCTGAAGATAAGAATCTCGCAATTCACGCTGAGGGAGACTTGTCGAAAGCACATATTGATATCCCACAAGATCCTGATACCAAAATTGTGATTGAGGAATCAATTGGCGGAAATCCTGTTGAGCAACCAGTAAAGGCGCGCTACAGCATTGAATACCTCAAAAAAATGGTTCAAGGAGCAAAGCTTGCTGACAAAGTAACGCTCCAATTCCGCACCGACCACCCCTTGCGCCTTGAATACAAGGTGTTAAACAAAGTAAAGCTCGCGTTTATTCTTGCTCCTCGCGTAGAAAACGATTAAACGTAGGTTCGTGCTCAGTTGTCGTTACTTACTTTATCTGAGGCCTAATCAAAAGCCCATGGACTGAGTTCGGATTTGGTTTCTAAGATATTACTTCACTGTACGCTGAGTTCTGAGAGCCGAACACTCAGTACCGATACCATTCAGGTTTAAATGGACCTTGTGGTGTGACGTCAATATATTCTGCTTGTTCTTGTGTGAGTGTTGTCAGTCGTGCTCCTACGTGTTCAAGGTGTAGGCGGGCTACTTCTTCATCCAGTTCTTTTGGTAGCACCGTCACTCCCACTTCATGCTGGTTTTCCCACAGGGCTAGTTGTGCGAGTACTTGGTTAGAGAAGCTTGCGCTCATTACAAATGATGGGTGTCCTGTCGCGCATCCAAGGTTCATGAGTCGTCCTTCTGCGAGCAAAATAATGCTGTGGCCGTCATCAAAGGTGTACTTGTCCACTTGTGGTTTTATCGTGTCTCGTTTCGCAGAGCTTCTCTCGAGCCGCTCGAATTGAATCTCATTATCAAAGTGTCCGATATTACACACGATTGCCATGTCTTTCATGCCTTCTAGGTGATCAAGAGTGATGACGTCACGGTTTCCTGTTGCTGTCACAAAGATATCTGCTTCTGAGAGTACATCTTCGAGTTGAGCCACGCGGTATCCTTCCATCGCTGCTTGGAGCGCACAGATAGGATCTACTTCTGTTACGACAACGCGCGCTCCTTGTCCGCGAAGGGCTTGTGCGCATCCTTTTCCCACTTCTCCAAATCCACAGACCACTGCCATTTTTCCGCTGATCATCACGTCAGTCGCTCTGTTGAGTCCGTCAATGACTGAGTGTCTGCATCCGTAGATGTTGTCAAACTTACTTTTTGTCACGGAATCGTTCACGTTTATTGCGGGGAACAGAAGCTTTCCTTGGCTGTGCATTTTGTAGAGGCGATGCACTCCTGTCGTGGTTTCTTCTGATACTCCTTTGATTGCGTGTGCTACGTCAGTCCAGCGAGTACTTCCTGGCGTTACTGTTCTCTTAAGTAGTGCCATGAGTTCTCGGAAGTCTTCTCCTTCTCCTGAGTAATCTTGCTTGAGGATGGATGGGTCTTTTTCTGCCTCGACTCCTTTGTGAATAAGAAGTGTTGCGTCTCCTCCGTCATCAACGATTAGGTCTGGTCCTCGTCCGTTAAAGTCGAGTGCTCGCTCAGTGCACCACCAGTATTCTTCAAGGTTCATTCCTTTCCACGCAAACACAGGTATGCCTGCTTGTGCAATCGCTGCTGCTGCGTGATCTTGTGTTGAGAAGATGTTACATGATGCCCATCTCACTTCTGCTCCGAGTGCTGCAAGGGTTTCAATAAGGACTGCTGTCTGGATGGTCATGTGCAGACTGCCCGTGATCTTTGCTCCTTTCAGGGGTTGTGTCTGCGCGTATTTTTTCCGCAGTGCCATAAGGCCTGGCATTTCTTTTTCTGCGATGGTAATTTCTTTTCTTCCAAACTCTGCGAGCGAGAGATCTTTTACTTTGTATGTCTCATCCATGCATTGTTGGGTTGCTTAGGTGTTTATATCGCTTTGCTTAAAGAGCTCTTTTGCTTCTTGTCGTAAATCTCGTTGTGCGCGAGCAACAGGGCTGCTCACGACTTGCGCTGCTGCCCAGCTTGCAATATTTCCGATGGTTTCTGGGTTGTTTGAGCGCAGCAGTGCGTACAGCATTCCTGCAGCGTACATGTCTCCTGCGCCGTTCGTATTTTCGACGTGCACAGCAACTGCTGGGATTTCGACTCTTCTCTTTTCTATGATGAGTGTGCTTCCTTTGTCTCCTCGTGTAATGGCTACGTTGCGTACCATTCTTGCGAGTTCTGAAAGGGCGTCTTCGCTGGTTTTGCGTGTGAATGCTTGCGCTTCTTGCTCGTTAAGAAACACGATATCTGCATACTCTTCCACGACGCGTCTCATGTGTTTGTGTGTGCGGTGGATGAGGTGTGTGTCTGCAAGACTTATCGCTACTTGTCGTCGGTGTTTTTTTGCGATCTGCATTGCTTTCTCAGCCGCTCGTGTTTGCTCTCCTTCGAGTTGATATCCTTCTATATGGAGTATTGCACTGTGCTGAATGTTTGTTGGGTTGAGGTGCTCCTCGCGAAAGCCGAGTGCTGATCCGAGGTAGGTGGCAAAGGTGCGCTCACCGTCAGGTGTGATGAATGTAATTGCGTATCCCGTAGGTTGTGTTCCTCGCACGAGATGAGGGTCGACTCTGCTTTTCTTGAGTCCTTGCTCGTACGTTTGTGCATTCTCATCTTCTCCCACCATGCCCATGAATGCGCCTACTCCTCCTAAGAGCCCTAGTCCTGCGACAGTGTTCGCCGCTCCCCCTCCTGCATCCACGAGAAAGGGTTTGCCGTGAAGAAGTCCTAGTATGCGTGCACTCTCATCCTTGCTCACAAGACGCATTTCTGCTTTGCGAATCCCGAGCGCGTGTAGAAAGTCGTCTTCGACGTGGACAACGATATCTAGGAGTGGGTTGCCCATTGCGCACACATCATAGTGCTTCATCGTAACCTCCTCTTTTGATTACGTACGCGCTCGCGCAGGAATGCTTCAGTGCTTGTCGTGTATAACCCTATGGGGTAGGTAATTTGGTGTTTTTCTTGGAGGTAACGTATTTGGCGTCCGAATGCTTCGGTGTGTATTGTTCCGGTCAAATAACTCAGCCACTCTTTTGGCGTCTTCCACATTCCTTGTAGGTATCCTTTTCCTGTCTGAAGCGTTATGCTCTCTGTTGCGAGAAGAAAATAATTGATGTTGATAACTTCATCTGGTCCTCTACACCAATTCCTGTGAGACCTCACGAGTGGTTGTCCATGTCGTGTGTTAGTAGTTTTTTCTCGAATCGCTCTCCAAGCGGCTGCTTCTAAAGATTCTCCTGTTTGCATCTCTGTGCCGATTGCTAAGAATTGTCCTCCGCGTGCCACGAATCGTGGAGGGTCTCCTCTCACAAACTCTTTTTGCACCAAATATATTTCTTGGTGTGTTCGTCCTCGAACCGGCACAACTGCCGCTATTTCTCTCTGCACAACTAGTGGTAGTGTTCTCTTGCTCTTATACGTTTCTGCTCAGAGTCTTTTGAGCGCGCCGAGCGTTCCTCGAGGAAGTTGTCGCACAGGCGCTTCGCGCATACCATACACTTCTGCTAGGATACTCAGTCCCTGATTAATGCGCAGTGCCTCTTCTCGAGAAGTGATGTGCTCTCTCCACGTAGTTGGCGTGTCCCATCTCGCTTGTGCATACTTGCTCTCTTCTCGTACTTGGAGTAAGCTCGGTGCGTCTATTGTTACGTATTCAACAACTCTGGTTGGGTCTTCATATGTATAAATTGATTGTATGGTTTCAGGATTATATCCTCCTAACATATTTTTTTGTATTGCTCTGCGTACGTCATCTTCAAGATTTCCTGTGCGTTGAGTGGCGAGAGCAAGCCATTCTCCTGGGTGCCTGAGTAGGTTTGGTACGGGAGCAAATCGCCCGTCCGGTCTTCGGAATTTGAGTCTTCCAAGAAGCACTTGTGTTTGTCCTTGATTCTCTCTTTTTGGGAGTGCGGCTACTGCGTAAATTTTTTCTGTCATTGTTTGAGGGAAAAAATAATTCTGTTTAAAAACATGCTACCTTTTTTATATTTCCCAGTTTTTCCGCTTGTGATGACTGATGATTTTGTGCGGCTCGGACACCGTCCTGCGCCTGTCAATGATTTAAAAGACCATCCTGATATCAAAGGATTCTCTCTTGACAATCCTTTATCTGCGTCTGCTCTTTTGGAGCGGTACGCAACTATTGGTTTTCAAGCATCTCATCTTGCTCGCGCGCTTGAGGTCATTAAGGCGATGCGTCGTGAGGGCGCAACAGTGTTTTTTACCTTCACTGG
>SKXU01000108.1 GCA_007128245.1 Candidatus Woesearchaeota archaeon | reverse complement strand
GTCTCGCCTATCATCAAACCATTCTTGCCACTGGCAATCTTCATCGTTAGGATAGCAGCGCATGTATGAGTTCGTTGAGTAAGGAGGGTCTAACCAGTATGCATTGTGTGGACATACATAATTATTATAGATTGCTCCTACCGCTGCTCGTGGAGAATTTTCAGTGAGCGACGCGAGCGGTGCCTGCACGGTGCTTTGGTTACCAGCACCACCCCTATCATTCCGGAATCTCGCATTATTTATGCAAGTACCATCATAGAGACATACCCCAATACAGGTGTCATCTCGTGAAGTACACCAGTGCACATCACAAATAGGAACGCACCTGCGCGGTTCAGGAGTTGTCGTTCGTCCAGGATAGTAGAAATTATGATCCCAAGGTTGCTCGCACTGCCATCCCTCTGCGCAGTGCTCATGTCTAAAGCAGCGCCCTCTAGCATAGAGAAAGTCAATTCCATCAAGAATAACGCTGTTTAGTGCGTACCGTTGCTCAATAGTAATCCACTGCCGACCTGGTGCGCCCCACTGATGACGAGTATCTTGATTTACTCGGTATATATGCGTATTAGCTTCGTCATTAAAGTTGCTTCTGCGCACACACACAAAGTCTTCACAAGTCAGATCAGACCCATCACAGTCAGCAGTAGTAAGACAGAACTGAGGCTGGCACATGCCTGCTCTGCATCCACCTGTGCTACATGCTTGATCGCAGCCCATGAATACGCGTTCTCCTCGTATGCACGTCCCATCTAATAGGCCTCCAGAGCACTGGTGCTCGGGCGGATGCACAAAGTTCTGATTGCAGTCTGGTGGTTCGGGAACGAGAGCGCCTCTTTCCGAGTCTCTTTCCGTTATTTCGGCTCTTCGCTGATGGAGCCATTCGCACCAAGTGTCACGAGTCAGATCGCCGCGTCGTGCGTCTCGCACAAAGTCCATGCTCGTATTTTGATCTTCCATCAGAACAGGTCCGCGGTAGAACATGAATGTTTGGTATTCGCCTCTAGTCTCTCGAGTTACTGAAGGAGTTAAAGGACGAGCATCATCATTCATCCGTAGCGTGTACGCAGCTCTCAATTGACCGCCCGTATGCCATCCAGACCTTTGACCATTAATTGTTCTCACGAATATTTCGTAGTCCGCTCCATATCCTCCTCCTTCAAAATATGCTCTTTCGTCTCCACCAGTGCGAATATATTGAATAATACGTGGAGTGCGTGGATCAGCTGCCATCCCATTTGGTTGCTTGCTTGGAATGCGCGCCCAAGGACTTGACAGTCGTGGCAAGCACCGATATTGTACATGAACTTCATCTGCGCTACATGTATCCGGCATCACCCCTGGCACGCAGGTTGTGCGTGCAATACCATCATCATCTCGCCGCGTATCGCAGTAATTTCCAATTGGACAGTCGTAGTTGCTCATGCATTGGTCAATCACGCAATCTTCTGCGCCTGCGCATGCTGCTACGCGAGTGCGTTGTTCATGAGCTTGTCGAGTATCAGTAGCATTATGCCTATCTGATGCGAATCGATCCGTTATCTCGACGATGATCTCAGTAGAGCCGTAGGTAAAGGTAAATGTCCCTGAGTCGACCAGTGGAGGGTTCACTTCTAATTGCGTATTGCCAAACTCACGTACGGTTTGGAACCGAATTCCTTCAGTGTAAAATACGATCCGGTGTCTGTCGTGCAAGCGTTCTACCACCCCAGGAGTTACAGGCAATCCAATTTCATCCACGAATTGGATATGAATCGCGTCTCGCTCGTCAAGTTGCTCTGTGGTGGTCGGCTCATTAAACAAGATGAACACGTTCTGGTCATCACTAAGTTTTTCGTGTAGATTTTGCGGTCGCACAGTCAACTCACCATATCGGTGAGATACTGGGAACACGTAGACGCGATCCACTCCTGCTTGATTATTGACGGCGAAAAATGCTCCGGGAAGTCCGAGGCGTTCCATTTCTGGAGTTCGGACGCGAGAAACGTGTTGAGTAACATGATAATAGGGTCGTGAAGACATAAACCCTGCCCAATTCCTTAAGTATTCATGAAATATAGATGAGACCTGCTGATACTGCATGAATTGCAGCTCTTCGCCTTCCCGTACTTCTGGATAGGTGAACCTCACGATGTTTGGTGAAACAAATTCAATGTTTCCGGAAAACGTGTCTGGTGACACGTCGTTCGTGCTACTGTCAGGAAAGCACATTCCTGCAGTGCATGCGTATCCTAATCCGCATTCTTGGTCTCGACTGCAATCAGCGCCTGGTGTGCGTGCTCCTGGAGGTTCTCCTGGAGAGCCATCAACCCTTGGGCTCGTCGTTGGGTCGCTCTCTTGCTGAGGGTCAGGGATGATGTATCGTTGCACGTTCCAGTACCCGCAATTTGTTTCTGAGCGGCAGCCGCACCGTAGTCTGATTTGCTCATCCCCCGTCACGCTGTAGCTCGGGCACAGGTACGCGAAAAACAAGTATTCTCCCGGTCTAATCGCATCGCCGCTCAGGAAAGCAGATACTGTTGAATTCGTTCGAAATCCTGGTAGGTTTATCTGCTCCCCACCCAGCCTAGGTGCGCGGTCAAGCCACCTATTTTCAGTGATCGAGTAGATTCGTGTTGATTCAAGATATACAGGAAAGCGCGTGTGGCTCAAATCTATTTCCACTCGCGGAGTATCAGTATTCATCCCTGATCCTGCTCTGCTGATGGTGATTAATTGGTGGCTACGAGCATGCACATCCCATGGAGGCGCAAACTTGTCAGAATCATCCCAAGAACTCCACGTGGCAGACGTCAGTGCTCCTGGAAGCTCGCTAGCAAATGCGAACGGGATACAAAAGAGTAAGACCAGGGTCCACGCGCTCAATCTCATGACTGGTTGTTGCAGCGACTCGTATTTAAGCTTACCGACTGTGCTGACGAAATATTTAATAACACTGCGCTGTAAGTGTAGAGTATGGAAACGAAGAAGATGGTTTTTGTTGGCGCAGGACTTGCTGTATTGGTTATTGTTGCACTTGTCCTGGTTGTTCCTTCAGACTCAGAAATCGTGTTCGTTGATGATGACATGCCAGAACTGTTTGATGATCCATATCTTTTTGAAGATGTGGCACGAAATGAGATACGCAGAGAATTTGTGGAGCAGTACGCAGGAGATTGTATCGATTTAGTTTTGGCTCTCAAGGAGTGTCAACCCTATCAATGTACCTTTGTCGATCCTCTGACAAGAGAAGAACAGACACGCATTGTGCGAGGTCCACAGGGGGATGCGTGCGTATATGAGCAAGTATTGTATGAGTATGCAACTCTTCGGTGCGAGCTCTCGGGAGAACTCCAAAGAGCATATGCACAAGAATTCGAAGATGCCTTTAGCGAGCAAGCAAGCCAGGCAATTCGAGCGCATCTTGGTGATCGCGTGGGCGGAAACATCTATGCGATTGATGGCGTAGAAGTACTGAGTCCTGCGGAGTACGCAATGCGAACGGGTGCTTGCGCGATTCAGCACGACATTTAGCCACAATATTTTTATACTCTCCAAACAAAAGATAATGTATGGTAAAGCATTTTGTCTCGCAGCCCTTGCCTGCTAGTTTTATGATTATCAGTATGTTCGGCTTTGTCTTCTCTGCGTACGCCGTCTGGCCTATTGACATGACGTGGGGCTTTACGTTGTGCACCGTGTTTGCGCTCTGGTTTATTGCCGCAGTATATAACTTCACACACGCACCCGGCGACAAACACCTTGATATTCACGGTAGCGATGCGTACTTACGAAAGCGTTAATCTGTTTTGTCCAGAAGCCCTTTTGCGTATTCTTCTTTATGCCACACAACGTGTGATGCTCGTTTATCAAACAGGGCGACCGCCATTTGCACAACGTTTGTTTGGTAGTCCTTGAGTTCTTTATCTTTGAGAACCTGGTATGCGTCTTCAAGGCACTCTTTCATCAGACGAATGTGCTCTTCTCGCGCCTGTACTTCGATGCGCGCTTCTTGTGCATCAGTAAGCGCAATGTCAACCCATTCAGGAAACTTGCTTCCAGGAACGTCTTTTGGGAATCGTTTACTAAAGGCCATAGGAATGTTAGGATGCAGTAGTATTTAATTGCGTCGAGGGCGTAAAACTTTATAAACCACACATGCAATAGTTGGAGGTATGCGGACATACATACTATTCATTGCGGCACTATTACTGTGTGTCGTGCCAGCTATCGCCAACATCCAATACTTCGATCCAGAAAATCCAGCACATGTACAGTTTATCGAAGATAGAAACTTTGCGCCTCCATGGGACTTCGAGAGGGGACAAATGATCAGCGCACAACTACAAGACAGCGGAGACTTGCAAATCACACTACGCTGGCCTTCAAGATTAATTAATAGACCCATAGCATACAGCAGCGGACGCATCTACAACCAAGAACTAGGAGAGTGGACTGAGTTTGATGTCCCTGGAAGCCCAATACCAGGATTAGTAGATTTTGTCAACGTAACAGGACCAATAACCATTTCAAACAGTTTAGTAGATGATGAGGGAGGACTCAATGCAATCGCAGTACTCATGTGCACAAGCCAACGAGAACAACAAGATCAAGGCGAAAGAACTGTTTTTCTCAGCTGCGGCTGCCGTTCACCGGGCGATTGTGGCTATTGGAACGTACAACTCGTCGCCATCAACGTGAATCAAGAAGACTTAGAAGAAGCACTTCAACAGTTACCTGAAGCACGCATTCAAGACCCTGAAATAGAAGACGAAACAAACCCGCAAGGAGAATTTGTTCTCCCTCTAGATCCTGGTCTTGGAGGAGCACGAGTTCTAGGATCGGGTCGTTGTGAAATACCTTTTGGAGGTCCCTCATTTGCTTGCCCTGACGACATAATAGCGCATCCAGATGCACAGCCACCTTATGTGCGATTTCAGTTCAATAATCTTGAGCAAGGACAACTCTTCGGAATACCTCGTGGAATCACTTCAAATTCTAACACTCTCCCTCTCCAACGAAGTTTAACGGTTGCTTCGAGATATCATCCTTTTCTTCGGGGATCTTTCTTAGAGACCAGTGCTGATCCAGTACAGATCAGCATTACTAACGCAGGCTCGCGAACATTATGGAATTCAAGTGGTGGTTCAGAAACAATTGATTGGGTTGCCTATGCTCCTCGCAGGTTATTTGAGGGAGACAGGATTTATTTACGGACAGAATACACGCATCCCAGTCTTCGAACTGAAATAAACGAGTTGTTTGTACACGCAAGGAGCCCGCCCTTTTACACATCTCGAGATGAGCTTGATACTATTCAAGGAATAAGAATCCGTTTTGAGGACGCAGATAATCAAAATATTCGTCTTGAGCACAATGTTCATGCGAGAGTTCAAGGAGCATCCAGTCGTCCACCTCCTGATAGAGTATTTAGAAATGATGAAATAGTTCTTCAGATAAGCTCACAGAACATGGCGTCCCGACTACAAGTGTTTGAGCATCCAGCTCCAAGGAATCAATTGGGAATTACTCCTCGAGATGGTGAGTATGTGCTTGATGACGGCAACTCATATCATGTTGATATCACGAATAACGGAATAACTCTCAGGATGCAAGCTAAAGAACGCAACAATCTATATGAATTCAGGTTTGATGGCGTGGATAATGAATTGTTTTTGATGCTCAATTTCACTCCTGAATCGCGAGCTCCAAGTTCAGGAAGTACAGTTTCCCGAACCGCTTATGGACAGTTT
Source organism: Candidatus Woesearchaeota archaeon (assembly GCA_007128245.1). GTDB lineage: Archaea > Nanobdellota > Nanobdellia > Woesearchaeales > SKIA01 > SKIA01. The sequence continues at coordinate 15,011 of SKXU01000108.1, read as the reverse complement.
CAACCCACAGCAATTGCGTTTACCACATATGATGGAGGGTGGTTTTTGGGTGCGAGAGATCGTAGTGGAGGAATAGTGCATCGCAGTGTTGATGGTGTTGTGTGGAATCGCGTTGAGAATAGTCCTGAAGGAGTGTTGCAGTTAGTAAGCCTTGGAGACACAGTACTCGCTACCGGTCGCGATGGTGCGTGGGTAACTTCGGATGCAGGCGCTACATGGGTTGCTGCTGATTCAGGTTTGCGGATTGGTGTGGGAGAACATGTGGTTGCTTCAGGAGGATACTTTGTTCATGTACCAAGTCTTAGAGCAAGTACGGATGGGTTGGGCACAAGTCAAGTATTTGGAAATCCTCCTACCATGCGACATGACGCTGGAGTAGCCAGACCTCACTCTTTTGCAGCAGCCAGTGGAAATGATGCAGTTGTACAAGTGATGAGGACTAAGTTTCATTGGAATGGTCAACGATGGCAAGAGAGTAAACTCTCCCTTCATTCACAGCTCATCTACAGTGATGGATATGTTGCGATTTCAGGACTTGGTCGCTCAAGTGGTCGTGGAACGCCTATGTTAGGACCTATTGCTACCAGCCCTGATGGAACCGACTGGACTAGGCAAGCATGGAGAATAGGAAATGAAGGACGAGAGTTCTTCAGATTTGGACGAACAACTGTTAACGGTGAAACACTCTATAGTAGAGGATCCATGGCTACTCCAGCAAGCGCATATATCGGCTCAGGTAATAGCTGGCGTTCGTTCCCTCTAGTTTCTCGTGCATACGCATACGGCAATGGGTTAGTTGTCGGATCCACTGGTGTTCGTGGAGTGTAGGTTCACCACTTCCACCATGATTTTTTTTTCTGTTTTTTTTGTCTGACAAACGCGTGTAGTTTTTCTTCTGCGTCTTTGAGCCAGAATTTTTTTTCGTCTGCACGAAAGGCTGGTGTGTGGTGGTGTGTTCTTCCATTACTGCAGGAGAATTTGTGTTTTTTGTGCAGGAGCTCGTGGTACAGTACGTAATCTAGTAGGTCTTCGTCTTCTTTGAGTATGGTTGATAATCGTACGGTGTCTGTTGCGTATTCGTAGCTTCCGAGTTTTGTGGTGCTCGCGCGTCCCCACGTGAGTGTTGGTTGCGTCATCATTCCTGCAAAGTATTGCTTGTTGAGTACTAAAAAGCGCTCCACTAAGTACGGGTCTGATTCTCCTTGTGGTGCGTATTCGCTTGCTTGTCTGAGGAACTCTTCGTATAGCCGGATGTGCAGGGTGTCTTCTTTGAGTTTGAGTACGCGACACATAAGGTGTTGTAACAAGCCTTTTTGTATGTCTTCATCCACGTCCTTCCAGCGCTTTGCGAGGCGAAAGTCCATGTGCCTTCTTGTGTAGCGCACGTTTGCGTTGTAGCCACTAAATCGTCCGCTGTACGTGACGATAATATGAGGGGATGGTTCTCCTGTCAGCTCTGTGTACGCATCTTGCGGCCAGTTCATTTCCATAAACAATGGGTGTGTGCTTTTATGTTTACTGCAAGCGGATGTCTATTCCTTGGAGTTGTGCTTGTTCTGCGAACTCGCTTTGTATCGCGAGTTTCGTGATTTCTGATATGAAGAGCACTGAGCTTGCGACTGCTGCTATGATGAGAATCTTGCTGGTGGGAAGTGCTACTGTGCCAAAAATTGCTTGTCCAAATGGGGTGTAGATTGCTCCTAGGAGCAGGCTGAGGGTGATTGCTACGCTGATGAAGATCCATGTGTTTTTGAAGAAGTTGTGGTTGAATGCTGAGATGTGTAGGCTTCGTGCGTTAAACACGTGAAAGAGTCCGAAGAACACGATGCTTGTGAGTGCTACTGTTTGTGCTACTGCAACGTCTGATCGTCCAAGTTCCCAGAAGAAGAGGATGAAGGTTCCTAGGAAGATGATGGGTGCTACTAATCCTATTTTGAGCAGGACGTATGTTGAGAGGAGTTTTTCTTTGGGGTTTCTTGGGTGTTGATGCATTACTTTGTTGTGCGTGGGTTCTACTGAGAGTGCGAATGCGGGCACCACTGAGGTGATGACGTTGATAAAGAGTATCATAAGCGCTGTCAGTGGTGCTGCAAAGCCGAGCATGATGGTAAAGATCATCAATGATACGATGGTGAGGTTTGCGGTGAGAAGATAGAAGATGAATCGCCTGATGTTTGAGTAAATCGTTCGTCCTTCTCGTATCGCGTGCACAATGGTTGCGAAGTTGTCGTCTGCGAGGACGATGTTTGCGCTCTCGCGCGCAACGTCCGTACCGTCTTTTCCCATGGCAACTCCTATATCTGCTTTTTTGAGTGCAGGCGCGTCATTGACTCCGTCTCCGGTCATTGCAGTGATCGCTCCTGTTCGTTGCAGGCTTGCGACTATGCGAAATTTGTGTTCGGGAGTGGTTCGTGCAAAGATTGCTGTGCGCAGTATTTCTTTGTCGAGGTCTTCGTCTGTGAGCCGGTCAACATCTGCTCCTGTGAGGATCTTGTCGTGCTCTTTATCCAGTAATCCTAGTTCTTTTCCTATTGCTTGTGCGGTGGTTACGTGGTCTCCTGTGACCATGATGATGCGAACGCCTGCTGAGCGGCACTCTTCTACTGCGGTGTATACGTCTTTGCGTATGGGGTCGTGTATGCCTACGAATCCTTGGAAGGTGTATCCTGATTGTGTGTGCTCTGCGCTCTTTGCGTTCTTTGTTGCCAGAGCTAGTACGCGTAGTGCTTGTTTTGAGTATTCTTCTACTGCTTTGTAAATAACGTGTTTTTCTCGTGTAGTGAGTTTCACGCGTTTTTTCCCGTTGTGGTAGTGCGTGCATTTCTCAAGTACTTTTTCTGGAGCTCCCTTAAGGTGTGCAGTAAGTGTTTTCTTTCCTTCTTGTTTGTGCACAGTAATCATGAATTTTTGTGCGGGATCAAAGGGTATTTCGTGTACGCGAGGATGTGTTTCTCGCAGCACTTCTTCGTCAAACCCTGCACTCTTTGCAAGGGTGATGAGTGCTCCTTCAGTGGGTTCTCCTTTGAGCGTCCAGTCTCCTCCGCTGAATACGAGTTCAGCGTTATTGCAGAGTGCTGCGGTGTAAAAGAGGTATTCGTAGCGTTTGAGGTCTTGCTGTGCAAGAGTCTTTTTTCCGTCCAAAAAGGTGCTTCTTGGTTCGTACCCTGTTCCTTGTACGACGAGTTCTTTTTCTGGCAGCCAGATTTTGTTTACTCGCATCTTGTTTTCTGTGAGGGTGCCTGTTTTGTCTGTGCAGATGACGGTTGTTGTGCCAAGCGTTTCAACACTTGAGAGGTCTTTTACGATTGCTTGTTGTTTTGCCATGCGTTTGACTCCGTGTGAGAGCGTTACTGTCATGACGAGCGGGAATCCTTCTGGGATTCCTGCTACTGCTACTGCTGCTACAAGCAGGAGTGCTGCGGAGAGTGCGTAGTCTTGTGCGAGGAGGAGAAAGTAAAAGAGTGCTGCGATTGCAACCACTGCAAAGCTTATGCGCTGTGACATGGAGTGGACTTTTTTTTGTAGAGGGCTTTTTTCTTTGTCAATACTTTTTAGAGCCAGACTAATCTTTCCTATCTCGCTGGTAAATCCTGTTTCTACAACGACGCCTACACCTTTTCCTGATGTCACGCTTGTTCCTGAGAACACCATGTTTTCTCGTTCTGAGAGTGGGACGTCTTGTTTTTCTATGCGCTCTGATCCTTTGTGTTTTTGTACTGATTCTCCTGTGAGAATGCTTTCGTCAACGCTGAGTCCTTGTGCGTGTATGATTCTGATGTCTGCTGGGACGATGACTCCTCTGTTCAGGTGTACGATGTCTCCTGGTACGAGGTCTTCTGCAGGTATTTCTTGTTCTGTGCCATCTCGTAGCACGAGCACGTGTTTTGCGGTGAGTGCTTGGAGTGCCTCAATGCTTTTTCCTGCGTGGTATTCTTGGAAGAATCCGAGGAGGACGGTGAATGCGATGATAAAAAGTATCACCCAGAATTCTATGACGTGACCGCCCCACAGGCTGATAATTCCTGTTGCGAGGAGTACGTACACGATAAGGTTGTTACATTTGTCGAGAAGGTTTTTGAGGTGGGTGAATCCTTCTTCTTGTACAAGCGAGTTTGCGCCAAATTCTCCTTGTCTTTTCTGCGCTTCTTGGGTTGTAAGTCCTTTTTTTGCTGTTGAGAGTTCTTTGAGCGTCTCTTCTGGCGTTCGTAAATACCAGTATCGTTCTTCTTTTGGATTCACCTCTCTCACCGTAGCGTTGGCCGCGATGAGCGTATTTAAACATTGTGGCAATGAGAAAATACAGAACACATATAAATAAATAATAACTACTTTTGAGTTATGACAGAGGATGCTTGGCTGGAAAGCTTAGATGAAATATACTGGAAGGCTGACGCATTAGGATCCCACCATACAGGTGCAGGAATAGAATCGCTGCTCGAAAGCGCAGTGACTGCGTATGAAGTAGCAAAAAAACTTCGCTCGCAAGCAACACAACTCGCCGATAAATATGCCGATCAGTGTGTTGCGACAGAAATCACTTTTTACCATAAAAATCGTGATGGCGAACTGCGCCTCTCTTTAGCTCAGAAAAGATCTCACACATATGAAGCTGAACGAGTACAGTGGGATAAACGGCTTGGCGCAAGCAGACAACTACTTGATGATCTTGTAGATATTGCTGAAGGCCTGCCAACAGAACGTGTTGGTTTCTTTTTAGACTATTGTGCCGGCCTAAACACAGATAAATGATTGGTTGCATCAGCAAGGCATGAGTAAGTTTCTCACCAAGTCATTGTTTACGCAAGGAGTGTATTGTCCCGAGTTGCTATGGTTTGCTGCGCACGCAAAAGACGAACTTTCTCCCATCACTGCTGACCAACAAGCCATGTTTGATCAAGGAACACAAGTAGGCACTCTCGCAACCACTCGCTACCCGGATGGCATACGCGTTGATGCGGAAGGGTTTGCTGCATATGTGGAGGCGAGCAAACAAGCACTCTCGCAAGAAGTGCCTGTGTTTGAAGCAGCTCTTATCGCTGGCAGGCAGTACTGCCGCGTTGACATCCTCCGTCCCACACCACGTGGTTGGGACATTCTCGAGGTAAAGAGTGGGACGAGTGTGAAAGAAGTGCATTTGTGGGATGTGGCTTTTCAAGTTGACACTGCTCGCAGAGCGGGCCTTGTGGTGCATCGCGCATACATCCTTCATATTAACTCCTCCTATGTGCGCGGAGTAGATCTTGACGTGCAGGAGCTATTTACGGAGGTTGATGTGACAGAGGATATCGAGCCGTTTTTGTCGCGGATGAGCGGCACAGTATCTTCTCTTCTCAGAGTGCTTGATGGTCCTCGGCCGCAGCTGCCCGCAACGCACTCTTGCTCAAGCCCGTATGGGTGTCCTCTTCGCGAGCTTATCGTGCTTCCTGAGCACAACGTGACGGAGCTGTATCGCAGTACGGGAAAAGATTTTTTGGATAAGGGCGTCCTTCGTATTGCGGATATTGTTGATGGTGCAGGACTTTCGCACAAGCAGTTTGTGCAGTGGAGAGCAGTTACTTTGCAAGCACCCCAGGTTGATCATCAGCGCCTTTCTGAGTGGCTGGGCAGCCTTCAGGAGCCCGTGTCCTATCTTGATTTTGAAACCATAAACCCTGCGATTCCTCTCTTTGAGAATACTTCTCCGTATCAGCACATCCCGTTTCAGTTCTCACTAGAAGTTGATCAAACAGATGGAACAGTGTCTCACTACGAGTATCTTCATCCGGACGGCTCAGACCCGCGCCCTGCCTTGCTTCACGCACTACAAGTGATGCGTGGCGAGGGGAGTGTGCTCGCGCACAACGCGTCTTTTGAGCGGCGCGTGCTCTCTGAGTTGCTCTCTGCGTTTCCTGGTGAGACGTGGCTGTCTGACGTCATGGATCGTCTTGTGGATACGATCACGCCGTTTAGAGAGTTTTGGTATTATCATCCTAAGCAGCACGGGTCGTGCTCGCTTAAAGCCATTCTTCCTGCGCTTACCGGTGCGTTCTACTCCGACCTTGAGATTTCCTCCGGAAGCACTGCGTCACAAGAGTTTTTGCGTATCACCCAAAAAGCTGCTCCTGACGCTGAGCACGTTCGGTCACAGTTGCTTGAGTACTGCAAGCAAGACACGCAGGGGCTTCGAGAGGTTGTTGAAGTACTCAAACAAAGAGTACTTAAACCAGAATAAACGAGTAAGCGCATGGTTGACGTACTAACTCCCAAGCAGGTTCATGAACTCCTTACGAGCGATGAAGACGTTGTGGTGATTGATGTGCTCGGAGCAGAGTATTTTCGTAAACAACACCTTCCTAAAGCAATCAATATTCCGCTTGAAGTATTAGAATCCATTGTGACGGATGTGGTTGAGCATCATCGTACTGTCGTGGTGTATTGCTATGATAAAGGATGTCATGCCAGCGACCAAGCTGCCGCGACGCTTAAAGAAATGGGATACGACCACGTATTTGACTTAGCCGAAGGTATTGAAGGGTATAAACAAGCAGGATTTTCTGTGACTGAGTATCCGCACTAAACGTTTATATGTTGTGAGGGTATTGGGGCGGTGTGCTCTCAAAAAAACTTCTTATCGTACAAGCGATTGTTTTTGCGCTCTTTATCGTTGCAGTCATTCTTCTTGGTCAATACGTTGATGTTGCTTCAGAGTTGCGCCAAGCAGTGCTCGCGTTTGGTGTGCTTGGATGGGTAGCGTTTATTCTTGTGTACGTTACGGGCACAGTTCTCTTAATTCCCGGAACGATTTTTACCGTGTTTGGAGGCCTCATCTACGGCTTGTGGGTTGGGTTCGCCCTGAACATGCTTGGGGCCTCACTAGGCGCGCTTGCAGCATACTATGTTTCGCGCGCCCTGGGTCAACAAGCGTTTGTGGGACTTGCTCCCAAGCGCATTCTCTTAGCGGAAGAGCACTTGACCAAGCGGCCGTTTGAGAGCGTGCTTATGTTGCGCCTCATACCCCTTATCCCGTATAATGCGCTTAACTATATTCTTGGGGTGACGCGCATTCCTGTGCGCCCGTATTGGTGGGCGACCGTGCTTGGTATTGCTCCCACGAGTTTTGCGTATACGTACGCCGCCGTTAAGGTGGGAGAGGTTGTTTCTGAGAAGGGATTATCTGCGCTGTCATCGCAAGACCTACTTTCTTTAGCTCCCGTTTTTTTACTGGTTTTAGTGCTTGCAGTTCTCCCATTTTTTATCAAACGTATTCGGGCACGACAACATTAATAAATGCGAATACATGCGCTTGATGTATGAAACTTATTTTACCCCTCGGAGGCAAAGGGACGCGAATGCGCCCTATCACGCACACGCTCGCAAAGCCACTCGTCCCCATTGCGGGAAAGCCTACAATTCAGCATATCATTGATTCCGCGCTGACTATTCAGGGTGTTGAAGTCTCAGAGATTATTTTTATCACCGGATACCTCGGACACCAAATTGAGGAGTGGGCAAAAAAGCAGTATCCTGACGTTCCCCTTCGATTCATTGAGCAAACAGTTGCTAATGGTAGCGCGGATGCTATTCGTCTCGCCGAGCCACATGCGAAGGGCGAGGACGCACTTATTATTTTCTGCGACACCCTCTTTGATGCCGACTTAGAGGTCATTGGTGAAGAGGACATGGACGGAGCAATCTGGACTGCGCAAGTTCCTGATCCAAGACGCTTTGGAGTAGTGTATCATGATGAGGAAATGTTCATGACTGATCTTGTTGAGAAACCTGATGATCCTGACTCGGACCTCGTAAACATTGGTATGTACTACATTCGCGATACACGCTCCATGTTCGCCATGATTGACGTACTCTATCAACAAGGTATTCGTACGAAGGGAGAATACAATTTTCCTGAAGCGCTTGCGTTAATGGCAAAAAATGGCAAGCAAATCAAGGTGCATCCTGTCGAGGGATGGTATGATACGGGCGTTCACGCCACAACCCTTGCTACGAACAAGGTGTTTTGTGAGCGAGAAGGGTTGGAGAATGGAGTGCATGCAACTGCTATTATTGAGCAATCAACCTTGTTTAATTGTATTGTGATGGAAGGAGCTCGCATCATCAAATCCGACTTAAAAGACAGTATTATTGGTCCGCGCAGTATTGTCAAGCACACCAAAGGACAAGTCATTGTTGGTGCTGATTGCGTGGTTGACGGCAACGATAACAGGAATGAATAAAGTTCATTGCGTTCTCGTAATCAAAGATAACGATAACCACAGCGAGTAGAGTCAACTAGAAGAGCTGGCGCGTTAGCGCCCGAGCACGTTCTTCGCATCGTCTACGACGCGCAGCTCGTACGCTGCTTTGTTCTCTCCATCCGCTTGTGGTTGTCCGAGTGTGTTGAGGAGTTGTGTGAACAAGGCTATTTCTTCTTCTTTGCTCAGGCCTATTGGTTGCTGTCCTACGTGAAGGTGAATGACTTCTGCTTCTATCTTCTCTGCTGCTTGAGGGGTGAATTCTTGTTCCACAAACTCCGGGCTTCTCACTCCTACTGTGTTTCTTAAGCACGCAATCGCTCCTTGTTTTTGTGCATATGCAAACAGGGGTGCAAATCCGATATCTGCTGCTGCTCCTTGTGAGAGCATTCCTGTAAGGCGCACCAAGACAATGCTTCCGGTCAGGTCTGTGAGTTGTTCTCGGATGAGGTCTTCAACTTCTTGTGGTGTGCGCGCATCACAACTAATGTGTATTTTGCGTACCGTGCATACGGGCAGGTCGATGCGTGTTTTCTTCACCCCATCGTTTAGCTCTACGATGTAAAACCCTCCTGTTCCGAGTTCTTCTAATTCTGAGAAACTCGCGGGAAAGAGTGGTCCGGGATACACAATCTGAGCGTACCCTGGCAGGGATGTCGACCCGACAATATGGACGTGTCCTCCTGCGTAGTAATCGAATCCTTGAGGGAGAAGCGAGGTTGCTGACGCGCTAGTGACATGTGCCATGCGTGCGGGTTTGAGCTCGTCGAGTGTTGTGTGAAACAAGAAGAGTTTTTTTCCTGATACCTCCTGTATTCGTAAGTTGTTGTAGAGCTCGCTATCAAGTTGTCCTGCTTTTCCGAGAATGCCTGTGATGTGTACCCCAGTTTTTTCGTCTTGCACGGGCTGAAGCATAAACCCTTGCTCTGTGTGCTCTCCTACGCAGACGTTCCTCGCAAGTCCTGCTTCTTCGAGCACGGAGAGCATTGTTTTTCCTGTCGGGCTAAAGTCGTGGCTTCCCGCAATAAAATATACTGGAATGCGGTGTTGTTTGAGTCGCGTGAGGTGTTTTACGACGTGTCGTACGTGCTCAACTCCAGGCAGTGCTGTGTGAAAAAGGTCTCCTGCGATCAGTACAAAGTCCACGTGTTGTTCGATGCAGGTACTAATTGCTTGTGCGAATGCTTCATCAGCCAGTTCTCGCAGAGCAGCCACTCTCCATGCTCCGATGTGACAGTCTGCAAGGTGTGCGAATCTCATGAGAACAAGAAAGGGTGCGGGATTTATTAGTTTAGCTCCAGCTTACCTGGGGTTTTTGCTGGTTCTCTCGCTTATCTGCAAACGACGAGATCGTGTGTTGTGAGTGTAATTTGTCTTCTTTGAGGTGTTTTACTTGTTCAAGGATGTCAACGAGTCTTCGGTGCTCGTCTTGCAGTATTTCTTCGTGGTCAAAGACGAGTTGTTGTTGTTCTCGGAGCATGCGTCTGAGCTTCTCAAGAGCCGCTCGTAAATCAGGGCTTGTTTCCACGTTAATATCAGGGTATTGTTGGACTAGGTCTCGCATTTCGTCAATGAGTTTTTCTTCTTCTTTAAAGCGTGTAATCATGTCTTTGTCTCCAATGACGTGTGCAATGCTGAGAACGTGGCGTACTTGTTCTTTGAGGATTGCGATATGGGTTTCTTTCACGTGTCCTTTTCCTGGACTAAGAAACTCGTCTAACAAGTCTGTTTTGAGACTTGCATAGAGGATTCTCCAGTTCTTGTCGTCTTCTTGGAGTTGGTCTGAGAATTGCTGTGTTCCTCGCTCAAGCAATGCGAGCGCATCCTCTTCTTTGTCCTTCTCAAACCACCTCATACCCCCGCTACACCAATGCACGCTTTTAATACTTCTGTACCGCCCGAGTTACATTTATAAATGAGATGCGCTGTGTACAGGTATGGGTGAGCTTTTTGTCAAGGACTTTATGACCACGGGAGTGGTTCACGTGACTGCAGCCGATACTGTTGAGCGCGCAATTGATGTAATGACTGAACGAAACATTAGTTGTGTTGTCGTCACCGAAAGCGAGGAATCTTCTCGACCGCTCGGACTCATCACTGAGCGTGACTTGCTTCGTCGCGTGCTCAAGAAAGGATTAAACCCAAAAAAAACGCTTGCCAAAGATATTATGACTTCCTCGCTCGTCACCATTTCTGAAGAGGCCACACTTGAGGAAGCGATGAGGACGATTGAGGGTATGAAGATTCGGCGTCTTCCTGTTATTAATGCTGCGGGTGTTGTGGGACTTATTACGCAAACCGATATCGTCAAAGAAACGTATAACATCCACAAAAGCAATATGCGTCTTGCGTTTCATCAAACAATACAAAGCTATGTTATTATTGCTCTCGCGGTTGTGTTCGTCGCTGCATTCTTAATCCGCATGGTAGGGTAGAGCTTAAATAGGAGGAATTCTCACTTCCGGTATGACAACTGTGCGTAAATACGGCATCATTCTCGCGGTCGCCATATTATACTCCATTTTCGTGTTTAGTCTCGGAAACGCAGTTATTCCTGAACCAGAATACCCCGATTTTTGTCAGCAAAGCCAACCTCCTCTTGACTTCAATCCAGGAATTATGCCTCGTGACGAATGCCCTGAACTCATGCCTCCCACGCAAGAAGAAATTGATGCGTGTCCAGGAACCATGACTCGAGATTGGCGCTCCGTCTGCCCTGAGCGGTATGTTTGTGATTGCCGCGAGCTTGAGCAAGAGTTTCGCTCAACACAAGCAAGTATTCAGTTCTGGCTTGCTATCGTATTAGGGTTTATCGCAATCGTTGCTGGCATGATGCTTCCGAGCAAAAACGAGCTGAACGAATGGGTTGGTGCAGGATTTATTCTTGGAGGACTCATCACGTTATTTATCGCTACGGCACAGTATTGGGGTGAGATTCATCGCATTGCGCGTCCTATCGTGATTGCTCTTGAGCTTGCTGTGGTGTTGTGGATTGCGTACCGACAATTCGGCGATAAACCAAAAAAGAAGAAGTGAACACATGGATTTTCGAGTATTTGCAAAAGAGCACTCTGCACGTATCGCGCTGTGCGAGCCTGATGAGCGGGTCGTGCAAGCAGCTCGCACGCTCAAAGACCAAGGGCTCTTAACGCCCGTATTTGTGGGGGACCGAGAATCGTTCTCTTCTTTTGGTATTCCTGTAGGCGATATTGATGTCACCCCTGTAGATCCTGAGCGGTTTGCGCAAGAATATTTTGACTTGCGAAAACACAAAGGGATTTCTTTTGAGGATGCAGCGAAGACGGCTGCTGACCCAGCGTTTTTTTCTGTGTTGCTGGCGCGCGCAGGAGAGGTTGATGGAGTAGTTGCTGGTGCGACGTGGCCTACTGCACAAACGATTCTTCCTGCCTTGCACGTCCTTCGTGATGGCTTTGCGAGTAGTTCGTTTGTAATGAAGACGTCTCTTGGTGACTTCGTGTTTGCTGACTGCGCATTTAACATTCAACCAAACGCAGAGGAGCTTGCGCAGATTGCGCTGAGCGCTGGTTTACTTGCTGAGCAGCTTGGTTGGAGTCCTCGTATCGCACTGCTGTCTTTTTCTACTGTAGGATCGGCCTCTCATCCTGATCAGGAAAAAGTAATGCAAGCAACTACTCGTCTTAAAGGTCTTCTTGCAGAGCAAGGAAAAGACTGGGCTGTCTATGGGGAAGTGCAACTTGATGCTGCGATCATTCCAGAAATTGGCAAGAGCAAAGGGTCCGGGGGTGATGCGAACGTTCTCGTGTTTCCTGACCTTGACGCTGGTAACATTGGCTACAAACTCGTCTCTCGATTCGCAAATGCTGAGTCTGTCGGGCCGATAATGACGGGTTTTTCGAAACCAGTAAATGATTTGTCTCGTGGATGCACTGTTGATGAGATCATTGATGTGTGCTGCGTGACTGCATGGCAGGCAAAGCAATGAAGAAAATACTGATAATTCTTGCACTCTCACTCTGCATAGCCGCGCTATTCGTGTATGTATCTGTCTACCACTCAGGTGATCGCTGTGGTCACGGCGTTTTATCTGAACGATGTGTCTATCAGGCGAATATATCTTCCTTCCTCAGTTCTGAAACAGCGGTGGATTGGAATAACTGGCAGCACCTTGACGGCGCTGTGGTGTTTGTCAGTGACGGCCGTGTTGGTGCCATGACGTTTATCATTGAAGGCGGTAGCGTAGATTTAGACATTGGCGGAGGAGTTACTGTAGGGGCGCTTATGTTAAGCCCTGAAGGAGCAATTGTGCAGATTAATAATCATCAGCGAGTCGTTCCTGTTGGGCACACAGAAACTGTTGATGGTGTTTCTGTGCGTGTCGAGGAAATTATTTTTCGGTAGGGGCGTCAATAGGTTTTACTCTCATAAAGTGTATGTTTGTAGCGTCCACGTGTATACTCTGAACATAGTTAGTGCGAAACCAGCTCACTGCTCAACCCGCACACCTTTCCAAAACGCAACATAGCCTTTGATGTGCGATGCTTCTGGTTTCGGGTGTTCATACTCCCACGCAGCGTTTTCGTTTCGCTCGCCAGCTACTACGATGGTATAGTATGATGCATCTCCTTTCCACGGACAGTGGGTGGTGTGGCTTGTTTTCTCAAAGAATTCCTTGTGAAGACTTTCTGGTGGGAAGTACGCATTCCCTTCTACTTCTTGCGTGCTGTCTGATTCTGCGAGTACGGTATTATTCCAAATAGCTTTCATATTCATATAAAGAAATCAGTCATTATAAGTGTGTGCTTGTACCAAGATTATTTTCCGGGTTGATACAAGTGGATTGCGTGTCCTAGCAGTGCTTCTGAGGCTTCTGCAAGGCTTTCAGAGAGCGTGGGGTGTGGGTGTATCGTTAATGCAAGGTCTTCTGCGGTGGCCCCCATTTCTATTGCGAGTGCTGCTTCTGAGATATAGTCTGTTACTCCTGGTCCTACTCCGTGCACGCCAAGAATGACTCCTTGATCGTCTGTGAGTACTTTTACAAATCCTTCTGCTTCTGTGATGGCAAGTGCTTTTCCGAGTGCTGCAAACGGGAACGTCCCTACTTTGAGTTTGTCTCCGTATTGCTGTTTTGCTTCTGATTCTCGCAAGCCCACAGAGGCGATTTCTGGGTCTGTAAAAATAACAGCGGGTATTGCTTGTGGTTCAAACGCGGTTGGTTTTCCTGCGATTGCTTCTGCTGCGACTTTTCCTTGCGCGGATGCTTTGTGTGCGAGCATCACTCCTCCTGTCACGTCTCCGACGGCGTAGATGTGTTTTGCTGCTGTCTTGCATTGCTCGTCTACCTTGATGAATCCTCGCTCATCAACCTCTACTCCTGCAAGGTCGAGTTGCAACGTTTCTGTCACTGGCCGGTGTCCTACTGCGATAAGACAGTAATCGTAGCGTTGCTCTACTCCACCTGTTTTTACGTACACTGCATCTTCTTCTTGGCGCACGCTCTCAACAGGAGTTGAGAGTAGGAGGGTGATGTCTTGTTCTTGCAGGCGTTTTTGTGCTACCGCACTGAATTCTTTGTCAATCACTGCAAGGATGCTCTCTCCTGCTTCTACGATCGTTACTTGTGATCCTGCTTTTGCGAGCATACTTCCTAACTCTACGCCGATGTATCCTCCTCCGATGACGCAAAAGGTTTTCGGTACGTTTTGGAGTTCAAGCACTTCTCGTGATGACAAGATTCTTCCTCCAAAATCTACTCCTGGGATGCTTTTCGGCGTGGATCCTGTGGCGATGATGCAGTGGCGGAACTCCAGAGCGTTAAATTCCAGGTCTTCTCCTTCAAGAATTACTCGTGTGGGTGTTTGGAATCGTGCGAGTGCGCTAATCACGCGTATATGGTGTTTTTTGCACAGTCCTTGTATTCCATTATGCAGCGTGTCAATCACTGATTGCTTCCACTCTTGTGTTTTAGTAAAGTTTAGCTCGAGATTTCCCGAGACTCCTATCGCATCTGCATGTTTGAGTTGGTAGTACAGGTTTACTGCGTGAATAAGAGATTTTGATGGAATGCATCCGTGGTGTAAGCACATTCCCCCAAGCTCTCCTTTTTTGTCGACGAGGGTGACTTCGTATCCAAGTTGTGCTGCGCGTATGGCCGCCACGTAGCCTCCGGGTCCTGCTCCTATTACGAGTACTTCGGTGTTTGATGTGGCTTGTCCCATTACCATGTGTTCATACTCCTTGTAGGATGAGCAGTTCGGGGTCTTCGAGGAGTCGTACAAGATCTGATAAGAATCTGCTTGCTTGTGCTCCGTCGAGTGCTCGGTGATCAAATGTGAGGCTGAGCGTGCATATTTTTCTTGCTGCGAGTTCTCCGTCCACCACCCATGGTTGGTCTTGTATGGCTCCCACTCCAAGGATGCCTACTTCTGGTGCGTTGAGTATTGGTGTGAATCCTTCTACGCGTAGCGGTCCGATGCTGGTGATGGTAAATGTTGATCCGCTCATGTCTTCTTGTGTGAGACTCTTGTTTTTTGCTTTTGTGGCAAGAGCCTCTATGTGTTTTGCGAGTGTAAGCACGCTTGTTTTGTCTGCGTTTTTGAGCACTGGCACGAACAGTCCGTGTTCTGTGTCTACCGCGATTCCTATGTTGATGTGTTCGTGGCGCACAATATCATTGTCCGTAAAGTGTGCGTTAAGTTCTGGGTGTTGCGTGAGTACTCCGCACACTGCCTTTGTGATGAGTGGGAGGTAGGTGAGTTTTGCTCCTTGCTCTGCCGCCCATTCCTTGAGGTGTTGTCTGAG
>SKXU01000096.1 GCA_007128245.1 Candidatus Woesearchaeota archaeon | reverse complement strand
CACAACATCGCCCTCGTTGAGCACGCCTTCGGGAAACACCTGATGACTAGGGGTGCCGTCGAAGAGTCCGACAAACACGACTTGCACCTCTCGCCCATCCTCTGTGGAAAGAGTCCCCGTGTCGTGTGGTTGGCCTCCGCTTGTCGGGTAAAAATACGTTTTCGAAAGCACGACAAACTTTCCGTCAGTAACCTTTGTTATTGTTGCTGTGAACTCTGTTGTGTACGCGTCATACATATACGGTTGGATGTCGGCCATAAGACAAGAAAGCACATAGGCTATTTAGTTTTTTTGTGATGTGCGAATCGTATTTCATTTTTCGCAACTTTTTTTTCGTGCTCTGCGTTAAGATCCATGTCGAGAAGCAACGACAATTTGAGAAGATAAATGAAGGTGTCAGTGAGTTCTTCACGTAGTTCAGAAATCCGCAAACTCCCTTCGCGATGGCTTTTTTTAACCTCATTTGCAAATTCTCCGAGCTCTCCAAGCATATTGACAGTCGTGTAGTGAAGCGCCTTGACAAACTCTTCCTCTGAGAGTTCTTGATCATACGCATTCCATCCGCGAGCAGCATCAAAGGCTCGTTGGCGGTCAATGATTGCCTGGAGTCGATCACTCATCTTCATACACCATAAACAATCCAAATTTGTAGGTTGGATGCACCACGTACTGCTCGTTATGCTTTACCGCGATAGCGACGATGTGCGCATGCTCAATCATAAGATCAAATTCGACCACGTGAATGATACGTGAGAGTAGCAGCACAAGGAGCGTGAGCACCCCAAACCCGAGAAAGGATGTGAAAGCGACAAGGGGTGATAAGACAAAACTCACTAACGGAATGAATTCATCAAGGATTTGTCCAATTGTGAGTACGAACGAAATATAGAGCATCCCAAGCAACACGATTCGAAAAAACTGGTATACCCGAAGTCGTTTAGCAGTCTTCTTGAGGTTCTCTGAGAGAAGACGAAAATTTTCTTTATCAACCGTATCAGAGATAGTTATATGGTCATCAAGATAATCAATGTGCCTGAGCACCCTCCACACAGGATTGAGTGTGATCATACGAAGAACACTTCTGAGCTTTTTGCGATTTTTCATCTCACAGCCTTAGCAAAAAACCCGAGGAGCACAAGGACTCCTCCTACTAGTACGAATCCCAGACCTTGCGTCCAGCCCCAATGCGCTTGCACGAACTGTGAGAGTCCAACAAGCATAAATAATGCGCCAATCACAAAAATAACATACAACACAGACGCTTTGATGACCTTTCGCGTTGTTTCGTCAATCCGGTCTTGAATGCCTTCCACCGCTCCAATCAAGGCCTCGCCGGTGAGGTATGATGCAATTTGCTTAAAGGTCTCTGCGAAACTCATTTTTTCTTCCTCCGAAGGAGCGTGGCTGCAAGAGCCCCGAGCACAGCAACACCCGCTGCTGCCGCAGCAACAGCTTTTCCTGGGTTCTTTTTTGCCCAGTTTGCCGAGCGAGTCACGCCCTTAGCTACTTGTTGCTCAGCATGTCGCAGTGACAACTTCTCTGATTTTTTTTTCGTTGCTTTTTCCGCCATGACAGTATTAAGGACTTGGCTCTTTTAATACTTTGCTCGTTTTTTCATGTAGCCGAGCATATACAATATCAGCAAGTGGGCGCAAGTTCACGATATCTTCTGCATTATACTCGAGAAGAATATTGAGAAACTTCTTGTTCCCAGTACTTCTATACGCATGCCAAAGCTTGAGGGCGTCTGCACCTGACACTCCCTGAAGGTTATCTGCGCGCGCAATGCCCAGTTCATGCTCAATGCGTTTAAGACCGCCAGTAAGTCCTGCGCGCGCACCTGCGTGGCGCAAATCAATGTGCGGAACGTCAGGAAGCACTTCGTTGAAGTAGCGACGAATAATAGGAAGATCAAAAGATGCCCCATTGAATGTCACCAAAACTTTGAATTGCGTAAGCACTCGCTTTACCTCTCGCGGATCAAGATTGTGTTCTCGCACAAACTGCCAGACGTGTGTGCCATCGCTAATACCAAGAACAGTGATGTCATTTCGATAGTTTGTCTCAATATCAATAAAGCACGCTTCGTCTTTGAATTCGCTCCACAACCGCCACTGCTCAACACTAGGGAGGACGCAGAAATGCGTGCTGTTGCCGTCAAATAATGCCTGTTGTGAGTGCTTTACATGAAGGTCTAAAAATGCTTTTTTTGCGTCAGCAATACCATGAATTGATTCTGTGCGCAAAAAATCATTCCATGTGCGCACTCCTTGCTGCCAGAGTCGCTGCTCTTTTGTCTGACCGATATGCGGCAGGTGCAAGAAGGTGTTTTGAATCACAGTATATTGTTGTGAGAGCGGGTTGTTGATAAGTGTTTTGGCAGAATGTCTTGTGGATATTCATAAATACTAGCATAGCTAAAATGGGACATGACCTATAATAACACACCTGAAGAAACAAATTTTAGTCAATTTGGGGACGTCTATCGAGTCGTTCGCGAAAAAGAAGGAACCATCACTGTTGAACAATGGCCTCACTTAAGCAATGTCGTCCGCAGGGCGACCATCCAAGACGGAGTCGCTCAGGGAGACCTAGACGTGCTTCAAAACGTGCGACCGCTCGCAAAACAACGTGAAGAGGATCTGCCTCTGGGAGCGTTAGATCAAATTTTGATAGCCTATGACAAGTTACCTCACAACACACAACACTAATTTTTTATTTCACACCATTATTTTCCATATAGAATTTGTTTTCGAAGCGATTAAATATACGTTATACTATACCAGTGTCGGGGGAAGGCAAGTAATACCCGTGTTTCACATGGAATACTCGCTGAACAGATATGAACGAAGACGACTTCCAAGAAATCATCCGCGTCCAACAACTCATGAGTCAGCGACTGCTCCAAGAACACAAGACAGACAACAAAATAGACTTGCTCAACCTCATACAAGAACTTTCTGAAAACGGAAAAAAACGCGTACAAGTAGAAGCACTCCTTATCGAAGCACAACTTGCAAACATGACTGAGCGAGAAGCAATAAACCTGCTTGATGAGCTCGAACGAGACGGACTTATCACGCGACCAAAGGTCGGCTGGATACAATCGTACTAATTATTTACTCGGCAGTAGTTAAATCAGAAATGTATTTAAAGTCATTCCACATACCTAGTTTATGACTGCACTTGAAAAGCGCATAAATCAAACACTCGCCCACAAAAAAGAGCTAAAACGTATTTCTTCAACGGGCGTACTTGATGCAAGAGCGTATCTTAGAACATCCCTTGTAGACCGTATGCGGGCACTTGAAACCTATGCTGTAGGAAACCAAGAAAGATTCAGGGCGCCGATTTTCGAAAGGCAAGAACAGGAACAAGAAGAGTTCGAATCACTATTGCACCAAACATACTTAGCAGAAGGAAATCAAGGCTTGCGCGCAGCACACACTGCTTTCAAAGATGAAATATCACTCCGTGTTGACCAAGAAAGAGAACGATTCGTGTTTGAACACATAACGGAAGGGTACCTCCTCCTAGAAAATATCAATGCAGACCACTCGGAGCACTTCACTTCCGACACGCCAAACGACACAACTACAAGGAAACGAGGAGGAATCGGTTACACACACGCCTTGAATCTTCTTCCAATAGTTGGACCAGGGGTTAAAGCCATGCGTTCCAAGGATTCGTGGATCAGAACAAAAGGACCAGCATATGCATCAATACTCCCGGGAGCAGCGGGAATAATTGGAGGTGTACTAGGCATCCTTGAACAAGAAACAGCAACGAACTTACTGGCATTAGGAGTGATGCTCGGACAAACCTCAGGATACTTATATGATGCAATTGAGCCTTCAAGAAAAATCACGGCGCCCAGAAAAGCATTTGATAGAGTGCATCAAGAATGGATACAAAATCACTATCAAACGCTTCTTGCAAAAGCAATGCAGGAACAACAATCCACTATCGACATTCACGATACAGAAATACTACCACTACTCGGCTAGAAATCAAACAATCCTTTCTGTGAAGAACCTTTCAAAACATCACCAAACGACGTGTTATAAAACACCAAAATACTATCCGCAATAGGTTTGAGTTGCTTATCAACATAATGCTCATAATCAATGCTGTGCTGTTGTTTCTCAACCGGTTCTGGACCATCAACAGTCATTACGTACTCGATAATGTCAGAAGTTACTTCGTCCATTAAGCGAGCAGCCTTCACGTGTGGAGGCGTCGTCTTCGTATACTCAGACAACTTTTTTCTCAAAGCTTTTCTGTACACAAGCAAGTCATCGTGTTTTCCTGAACGCAAGTCCGAAACAAACGAACGAATAAACTCTTGCGGGTCTTCTCGGCGAAAGACGCGGTCAAGAATGCCAAGTTGAAACTCTTTTGAAAGATCAGTCCAGTCACGGCGCACAAACTCAAGACCTGTGAACTCAACGTCTTCTTTTCCGTTTTTATTCCGAAGACCCGCGTAGCGCTTTTTGGCAGCGTCACCCGAGCGAGTCATTGGCATAAGAAAACGAATAAACGTTTTTTCATACTCCATTTCTAAAAATGATTCGCGCGCATACCGATCTTGAGCGTAAGCAGTAAAAAACTCATTGAGTTCAGACGCGAGTTGCTCACCAATTTTCTCAGCTTCAGACAAAGAATCAACAGCAAGATTCACGAAAATCGAATCAGTATTGTGAAGCATGAGCTGACCGCATGCGTCAACAAACATATGAGTATCTTGAACGGACAAATCATAAACATAGCCAGAGTACTCCTCCTCAATCACTTTTGTTTGTAAACGAGTGTTGTTCTTTGAAGAAGTTTGCAAAGTGTACACTTTTCGAGATTGATGGTAACGTATACTGACAGTGTATCCTAATTGTTTTGCCAGTAAGGAAAGACCTGACACGAGTAAAAGTGATTTTGTAGATGCGCGAAAATGCTTTGCGACATACTCTTCAGAGTATTTTCCAGTGCCGTCTCTATGACCATCTCCCATCACATAGTACTGCAAGAAGAGTTCTTTTTCTCTTCGAGGAAGATGAAAAACGAAAGAAGGAATTTTCTTACCAGAGCTTTTCTGTCCGCAAAGTTCTTTGAAAACTACTGCTGACAACTGATTCATAAGTTGAAGTTTGAGAGTTGAATCAGTATACTGTACACTGGTTTGCCCTAGAGCAGTCGTGTAGTTCAAAGTGCGCTCACCTCCAGAGGCCGTTATTCCACAAGACGCATTTGTAAACAATACTTCGTAATCAGCTTGAATCTGCTCAAGTAAAGATCGATCAGAAGAAGCTATACTAGCACCCCAGCGCGATTCAGTGGTCTCAGGAGTTGAAGATGAGCCCTCAGCAACATAAATTCCTAACAAACGAAGCAAAGCATCACCCTCTATTGAAGGAAAAGCAATAAACCGCTTCATTTTCACAGGATAGCGTCTCTGAGTCCAAGAAAACCACACGTGACGGTCATCACAGTGAACTCGCGCAAACTTTGCCCGCCCCTTATATGTCGATACATGCATATAATTGCGAATGTAGGCATACACATCGATATGAGTTATCTCCTTTACAGAAGGAATCTCTAATACACAATCAACAGCGCGTCCAGAGAGCTCTTCAGGAGACACTTCAACAAACTTGCTATTCTCTCTAACGATTAGAGAATGATCTTCTGTACAACGAGTCTCCCCGTACTTTTGATTCACACGAAAAATTTTCTTATTTGTAAAATGACGAATAATCTCATTAACTGGCTTAAAACAAGCCTCTCCTGTCTCAGGCAACTTAGTAAGTGTCTGCACACCCAAGCCACGAAGAGAAATGACCTCTTTGTCGCCTCTAATAAGAGCACGCTCACTATACAAAGAAAACAGTTCGGAAATAGAAATAATCTCAACCACACCATCAATTAGCAACACAAGGGGGCGCTCAGCAGTAACGCTATCACCGTATATAACTTCAAAACCCTTTTGAGAAATGACTTCTCCAGCTTTCTTAGTAATGTGCTGACCCGTCTTAGTGATCGCGTTTGCCATTTCCATTGAAAAAAAACGGCAGTTTGGACTGGCAAGAACACCAAAGAAACTGTTCATCAAAATCTTGATAGCAAACCGTGCAAGCTCATCGCCTTGCTGTCGTGCATCCTCTCGAGCAGCCCACAGCTCCTGCAAAATTGCAGGCAAAATACCTGTGTCTTGCGAAAACACTGCACCATTCTCAGCAACAACATGCTGACTATCCGAAGACTGAAGACTGATGTCAGGCTTAAACGCCCACGGATCAATGTTGAGTGTGCGAATGATAGACGGGTACAGACTTTTGAAGTCGCACACAATAACGTAATCATAAATTCCTGGTTTAGACTCCATCACAAAACCACCAGTAATCGATTCAGTCTTTTGAGTATACCCAGAAGAAGGCGCAACGACTTTTCTTGCATGCAAACGAGGAAGATACAACATGTCCAAAGAAGCAATAGATGCCTTTACACGGTCAAGCTGCATGCCCGTTAAGAGTGAACGCTTGACCGTTAACCCAATGACGCCTGTCTTGTCAAGAAT
>SKXU01000109.1 GCA_007128245.1 Candidatus Woesearchaeota archaeon | reverse complement strand
TTCTCGAAGAGAGTGTTTATATTAGTATTGTTTAGCGCAGCCCGCACTACAGTCCTGATTGCTCAAGAAGATAGCGTCTATTTTCTGGACTTCGCATAAACTCCACAACAGCTTGGGTGTACGGTCGGATTCCCGTAGTGCGTACTCGGGATTCTAAACCGTCCTTTGTGGGCACAAATGTTTCGATATCCGCAAGACCCTGTGTACCCTCCAAGGGGATAAACGCGAGAGATGCGATAGGAAGATATGCAAGTGCTGCAACTTCGAGCGACAGCTGGCCACCGAGCTTTTGGCGCACAGAAGCTTCATATGCACCCAATATTGCATCCATATCAGCTCCTTGACTAATCGAAGCAAAATTGACTTGACCGGTGGTGGCCTCATCGATAAGAAAGACAAAGGACGTAGAATCGAGCTGGGCAAGATTAATTCCCACCTCCTCTGACGTTTCATGTTGTAATGTTGTCACAAGCGGGTGCTCGGAGTGCAAATACTTCGCGCTCACATTTCCTGCCGCAAGTGCCGCGTGCAGTTGTCCGCTACCGAGCGCGTCTCCCTTGATTTGGGACAGTAAGCCGTACTGGTTATTCATGCGCACAGGAACAAGAAGAGAAACATTTGCCATGCGAGGACTCATCTCTTGCGCTTGCTCAAAAGATAACTGTTCAGCGCTAATCACGTCTCGAGCCGCTTGCCCGACGAGATAGCGCGTTGGCATGATATCTACAGACACGGTAGCACCATTATCGCTCGGATACACTGCCAGACGAGGAAAAGAACTCATTAACCCGTTAAAATGACGTTGCCCGCGGGCCTGCGCCTCGGCTTTAGACTTGGGAGCTAGGTGATATCCTGCTTTTTCATATCGTTCGCGAACTCTGCGGTCTAAACTGCCCGCACCTTCAGTGAGGTGGGTACGCTCAGAAGCGACACGATTGACTTGTACATCAGAAATGCGATCAATGGAAATTTTTGCCATTCACTGATGAGGAGATACATCTTAATAACATTTGTGTTACTACTTATTTAGCGCAATTTCTGATCGATGTCTTTGGCGACGGCATCAAGCACGGTAAATGCCTCATTAATTTCTCGCTGCAGATTCTGCAGCGCGTCAGAAACACTATTACCCACGAGGTGGTAGCGCAGGTTCTGCTGGGTGACAAGCCCAGCGTTTTGCAACTTATTGAGGTGGTGCACCACGGTGCCTCGTGACAGCAGGGTTTGCGCTGCGATCTCATCGGAGCTGAGCGCAGCGTCTTTTCGTGATGCGCGCACCAGACTGACGAAGATGCGAAAACAACTCGAGTCTTTATCGCGCTCACCAAACAATCCTAGCGCGCCACCAAACCATTGCAGCTCAGCATTAATGTCTGCGCGAGCAGGGAACTCTACATTGATGATGGTAACACGGTCAAAGCGCATAGTTGACTTGAGATGAACGAAATTTATAAACGTAACGCAAATATTTATAAACAATTACTAAATAACACTCATTGCGTTGACTTCAAGTCAACAAAGGTAGAATATGGAACACGCACACATCATAGCAACAGACACCCTCGTACTCGTGAGAGCAACACTCCCAAACGCAACCATCACCGACGTGGAGATCACAGAAGACGCCATACACATCACGGCAACAGTACAAGAACACACACTGGTGAGCACCATACCCCTACACGTAGACGTAGACACCACAGACGCAATCGTGGTGTGCGACAACGAACACCTCACAGTCATTGTGCCACGAGGAGATATGCGATGACAGACGAGACCCCTAACGAGCGCATACAAGAACTCACAGACAGCCTTGCACGCACGCAAGCAGATTACGCTAACTATCGCAAACGCACAGAGCGCGAGCGAGAACAATACAAACAACGCGCAACCCAGCACCTCATCACAGACGTGCTAGGAATCATAGACCACCTCGAACTCGCCCTCACACAAAAAACGGCGAGCGCAGAGGATCTCGCGCACGGAGTAGAGCTTGTGCTCGCACAACTCCTCTCCACACTCGAAGACCACGGAGTTGAACGCATCCCAACAGAAGCATTCAACCCACAACACCACGAAGCACTCCTCACGGAAGCATCCGATGAACCAAAAGGAGCAATCCTTGAAGTCATGCAACACGGATACACACTCGGAGGAGCAGTGCTACGCACAGCAAAAGTAAAAGTATCACAAGGACCGGAGAACAAAAATGAGTAAAATAATTGGAATCGATCTAGGAACAACATTTTCAGCAGTCGCAGTTATGGAAGGAGGCAAACCCGTCATCATCCCAAACAGCGAAGGAACACGCACCACGCCATCAGTCGTGGCAATACAAGAAGACGGAGAACGCATCGTCGGGCAAGCAGCAAAAAACCAAGCAATCCTCAACCCCGAACAAACAGTACGATCAATAAAACGACACATGGGAGAAGACCACAAAACAACCATACACAAAAAAACATACTCCCCACAAGAAATCTCCGCAATTACCCTACAAAAGCTCAAAAAAGACGCGGAAGACTACACAGGAGCACCAGTAACCAAAGCAGTCATCACAGTACCCGCATATTTTTCAGACAGCCAACGACAAGCAACCAAAGACGCAGGAAAAATAGCAGGCCTAGAAGTTGAGCGAATCATCAACGAACCAACAGCCGCAGCACTCGCGTACGGACTAGACAAAGCAGAAGACCACACCATACTCGTATTCGACTTCGGAGGAGGAACCTTTGACGTCAGCATACTCGAACTCGGAGACGGAGTCTTTGAAGTAAAAGCAACCAACGGAGACAACTACCTCGGAGGAGACGACGTAGACGAGCTCATCATGGAACACCTCGCAGAATCATTCAAAAAAGAACACCAAGTAGACCTGCGAGAAGACAAACAAGCACTGCAGCGACTCAAAGAAGCAGCAGAAAAAGCAAAAATAGAGCTCTCAAGCAAACAAAAAGCAAGCATCAACCTGCCATTTATTACGGCAACACAAACAGGGCCAAAACACCTCACGACAGAACTGTCACGAGCAGACTTTGAAAAAATGCTTGACCCAATCCTAGAAAAACTCAAGAAACCAACCATGCAAGCACTCAAAGACGCAAGCATGAGCGCACAAGACATTGACAAAGTCATTTTCGTAGGAGGATCAACACGCATCCCCGCAGTACAAGCACTCGTAAAAACAATCACTGGAAAAGACGGCGACAAAAGCGTCAACCCAGACGAAGCAGTAGCGCTTGGAGCAGCAATCCAAGGAGGAATCCTCGGAGGAGAAGTCACAGACGTACTCTTGCTAGACGTTACGCCGCTCTCACTAGGAATAGAAACCCTTGGAGGAGTGCACACAAAACTGATTGAGAAAAACACGACCATACCAACCAACAAGTCGCAAATATTCTCAACAGCAGCAGACAACCAAAACGCGGTAACGATACGCGTATTCCAAGGAGAGCGCCCAATGGCACAAGACAACAAACTCCTCGGACAATTCGACCTCGTAGGAATACCGCCCGCACCACGCGGAGTGCCACAAATAGAAGTCAAGTTTGACATCGACGCAAACGGCATCGTAAGCGTATCAGCAAAAGACCTAGGAACAGGAAAAGAACAATCAGTCAAGATCACTGCATCATCAAACCTGACAGAAGAAGAAATCAAGAAGATGCAAGAAGACGCAGAAAAATTTGCTGAACAAGACAAAAAACGCCTAGAAGAAATACAGGTGGTTAACGACGCAGACAGCCTTGTGCACCAAACAACAAAAACCGTAGACGAACTCAAAGACAAACTCTCAGAAGAAGACAGCGGACGCATAAAAGAAAAGCAAGACGCACTCACAGAGCTCTTGTCAAAAGAAGAAAAAGACGTTCAAGCAATAAAAGACGCAACCAAAGAATTGCGAGACGTACTCATGAAAATCTCGACAGAACTCTACCAAAAAATCAGTGAAGAACAACAAGCTGAAAAAGACACTCCCGAAGTGAGCGAGGAAGAAGACGTGGTAGAGGGCAAAGTCAAAGAAGACAAAGACTAAACATTTTTTTTTTCTCTTTATTTTTTCTCAACACATTTAAACAACACAAGGTTTCTTTGCGTATGACAACCTACCTGGTGCGAGACGAGACCGCACGGCCATCAGAAAAGTACGGCAAACGACCAGAGGAGCGAACCATAGAGGAGTTGCGAGACTTCGGAGTAGTCGTTATTGACAAGCCCTCAGGACCCACAAGCCACCAAGTAGCAGCATACGTGCAACAACTGCTCGGAATAGACAAAGCAGGACACTCAGGAACACTCGACCCAAAAGTCACCGGAGTGCTGCCAGTAGCAACAGGACAAGCAACGCGCCTAGTAGAATACCTGCTTAAAGCAGGCAAAGAATACGTGGGAGTCATGCACGTACACCAAGAACGCCCCCAATACGAACTACGAAAAGCAGCACAAGAATTCGTCGGAAAAATAACGCAACTCCCGCCCAAACGATCAGCAGTCGCGCGCAGACTACGCCAACGAACCGTGTACGCATTCGAATTCCTTGAAGTGCGAGGACGAGACATCCTCTTTCGCGCAGACGTAGAAGCGGGCACATATATCAGAAAACTTTGCGTAAGTAAAGATACTGATATTCTTACTGCACAAGGGATTATGCCTGCAGAACGCTTCGTTGAGCAACCAAGAGAAGTGTTCTCACTGGACATGCATGGCCGAATAGTTCAAAAACAACCATCACATGTGCAGATTATGAGCGGACCTGCCGAGCTATTGGAGATAACAGTTTCTTCAGGGGTACGATTACTCATAACTGCAGACCATGAAATGTTATGTGCAAGAGAACAGGAAAACATAATGGTTGCTGCAGAGGATTTACAAATAGGGGATTGGCTAGTGAAAACAACAAATCTTCCTTTTCCTGAGCAAACGCCTATTATCGCAGATCTACTGGATGACGAGTACTATGTGGATCAAGATGGTATCAAGCAACGAGTAAAAAATGCATTTCTAGAAACATATGGGAGCATTAGGGAGATGAACCGTGCTTTAAGGATTGACAGAAAAGGATACCTATCAGCGTCCAGGGCAGCAATTCCTATACGTCATATAAAAAAGGCAGGGATCTATGAGGAAGTTAAGGAGTCTATCAACACATTTCAAACTCCGAAAGGAACACGTATAACTCTAGAATCCTTAACTCCTGAAATCGGTTATCTGCTGGGACTCGTTGCTGCTGATGGTAACAATACAAATGAGAAGGGAACCATTCGGCATACAAGAATTAAGTTCCATAACACAAACAAAGCGCTTATAGACACCTTTGTGAACACATACCGTAGAGTATTTCCTACGGTTTCTGTGCAAGTAAAAAATATTGAAAATCGAATCTGGGAGGTTGACACATCCAACAGTTTACTGGCGAGTGTCGCCCACAAACTAGGCGTGTGTAGCCCACAAAAAGAGTATGATTTGTTGCCTGTGTTACACACAAATAAAGAGTTCGTAACACAATTTGTGCAAGGATACTTTGACGGTGATGGTGGTGTTGAGTGCCGAAAGAAGGGTAAAGGCTGGAGAGTTAAGATTGCACTGTATTCCATTTCATATCTAAATGCTAAACGCTTACATCAAATGTTATTTCGTTTGGGAATACCAAGCAGGATTCGCAATAACCAATCAGGATTGTGGCGAACTGAAATTACTGAATTAGCATCCGCTAATGCTTTTGCACAAACAATAGGTTCTCAGCATACTATGAAATCTCAGGTGCTTAAGCATATTTCCTCTTTGCACTCAGGAAAGACTATCAGTGACAAACAGTACCTGCCGTTTACGTATAAGAAGTACTTATACAGTCATCGCAAACAATTAAGCAGTCTAGGGGGTAATCTTTCACGCGTTCTTTCGAAAGATATTCCATGTACTCGATACCTATATAACAGAGCAAGGGAACTATGTCCTGTTCTCCCCGAGCTGTCAGACACAGTCATAGAAAAAGTTACTGCTATCAGGCGCGTTTCGTATACAGGAAGAGTATATGATATGACAGTTCCTAAGACGCACAATTTTTTCATAGAAACTGGTTTCGTCTCATCTAATTGTTCTAACTACGGAGAACACCTCAACGTAGGAGCGCACATGGCAGAGCTGAGGCGCACACGCGCATCACACTACACAGAAGCGCAAGCAGTGACGTTGCAAACGCTCTCAGACGCGTACGCGCTTGCGCGCGAAGGAGACGAGCAGGCGTTCAGAGCGCTCTGCCTGCCAGCAGAAGACATCGTCAAACACCTCAAATCAGTCGTGGTGCTCGACTCAGCAGTACACTCACTCACACACGGAGCAACACTCAAACTCCCAGGAATCGCCAAAGTAGAGACAGGCATACAACCAGGAGACTCGGTGCGCGTACTCACCCTCAAAGACGAGCTGATAGGGATCGGGACAGCACGAATGGGATCAAAAGAACTCCTCGGAGAGCGAGGAGTAGGAGTGAAGATGGACAAAGTACTGCTTGGACAAGACGTCTATCCACGCATGGAATGATTGAAGACCTCATACACAAAGTGCGCCGACGCATACAGCAATGGGAGCGCCTAGAAGGCTTTGTTGAGTGCGAAGACAATGAGATGCACGTAGGGGTGCGCGCACACCAAAACATTTCTCTTACGCAAGTATATGAACGCATCTTC
>SKXU01000086.1 GCA_007128245.1 Candidatus Woesearchaeota archaeon | reverse complement strand
GCGTTGTGGATGGGTGTTGTGCGCACGATATCTTGTACTTCTGATAAGAATGCGCTGCTTCCTGACTCGTCAATCAAGGTTCCTTCGCTGATGACAGTTAGGGTGGTGAGTGTAAAGTCGCTATTAAACGATTGCGCTCTACTCAGCGCACGCTCTTGTATTGCTGTGTCGCTTGCAGGAACGCCTGAAAATGGATTGTTTACCGATACCACTCCCGGTATTCCGCGCAATTTTGTTTCCAGAACTTCTAAATCCCTTACTGTGTGGATGCTTCGCAAGTCCCCTCTCGTGCTTGTAACAACTATCGTCAGGCTGTCTTGTTCTCCAAATGCGTACGCATTCTCTCTAAAGGAAACTGCGACGGGATCATCATCTGGAATCCAGTTACTATTGCTGGTTGAAAACCCTATTTGTGCAGCTCCAAACAACATAAACACGGTGATCACGCCGACGAATGCAAGCACTTTTCCTGGGTGGTATGTTTGTATGCGTGCAAGATACGAGAACACTCCGTTGATAAACGAGATTGATTCTCGTCCTCCGCGTGGAGGTGCTTTGACAAAGATGAATAAGAGTAAGGGGAGCATGAGCATGGTCACCACAAAGATGAGTGTGATGGCCAGCGCTAGTACTTGTCCTTGTGCTTGTGAGGACGGACTTACTCCGAGTACGAGAGCGAGAAATCCTGCTGCTGTGGTCAAAAAGCTTGCTGTGAGCGCGAGCTCAAGCTCGTCGAGCGAGTCAAGAATGGCTCTTCGAGGGTTTTTTCCTTCTCTGAGCATGCGCGTGTAGGTGGTGATGAGGTGAATTGAGTAGTCAGCTCCGAGACCGATAACAATGACTCCTACGGCTGCGAGCGTGAGTGTGATGTCAATTCGCAAAAAAACCATGATTCCTGCTAGTGCAGCAAGGCTTGCTGCGGGGCTGAGCACTCCTATGAGTGCGAGTCTGAGGTTCTTAAAAAACCACAGCAGCACTAAGAACACGAGAAGTGCAGTAATCAGTATTGTCGCGAGATTGTCTGTGATAAGAAGGGTGCTTACTCTGTCCAGGATTACGGGAAAGCCGGTTACTTGGACATTCACTCCAGGAGGTGTGGGAGTGTTTGCTGCAAAAAATTCTACTTCTTCTTTTACTGTGATGACGCCGTCAGGCGTGTTGGGCTCAAATACCTGTACGGCAAAACGTGCTTGTCGTCCGTTATTACTAAGGCTCAAGGGGCCTATCGATTGCACGTATTGACTGTTTTCAAGCAGTTCTGCGAGCACGTCATAGCTTTGTTGTATTGTTTCTTGGTCTATCCTGTCAGGCCTGTTGGGAAGTGTGCTTTGGTCATCTAGCGTGAAGACGATTTGGAATGCGCTGTTAATTCCAAAGGCGTTCTCAAGCGCTCGAGCGTTTGTATTAAATTCTCCTTCGCTGCTGATAAGCGAGGAAAATGATGGGTCAAGTTGCAACCCTAGACCTGCAAATCCTAGGACGAGTATGAGTGAGACGCACAGTGCAAGAGCAGTTTTTGGTTTTACAAGCAATTCTCTTGTTATTGCTGACAGCATACTCACTCCATTACGTGTTTGTTTATATGCGTGTTCTTTTAGTAGATGCGCACGCTCCACGCTCTGTCTTGGTATTCTTGTACCATTCGGTGCGTGTTAAAATAACTTGCAAGACTTAGTGCTTGCACCATGTGTTCTTTCCATCGCTCTGGATGTTCATAATACACTCTGATGATGTGGCTGAGGGTGTCATATAATTTGTTGGCGTCATCTTCTCCGTGCTCAATAATCCATCCTGCTTGCGGGTTTTGTGTTATTCCTTCTATCCACCATCCATCAAGCGTTGAGATGTTTGGAATACCGTTGGCGGCTGCTTTCATCCCTGAGGTTCCTGATGCTTCTTGTGGTGGGATGGGGTTGTTAAGCCACAGATCGCATCCTTGTACCATGTGTCGTGCAAGGTGCACGTCGTATCCTTCCACGAACACGACGGTGATATCTCCTGCGAGTTGTTGTGCATAATCGATTACGCGCTGAATGATGCGTTTTCCTTCTTCGTCTCTGGGGTGTGCTTGTCCTGCGAAGAGGAGTTGCACTTTTTTTGCTCCGATTTCTCGCAGTCGCTCAAGATGTCTGAATATGAGGTCTGCTCGCTTATACGTAGCAAATCGTCTTGCAAAGCCTATGGTCAGGATGTTTTTGTCTAGGGTGATTCCTGTGCGCTTGTGCACTTCTTTGAGGAGTTGTTTCTTTGCTACTTGGTGCGCTCTCCAGAGCTCTTCGTGAGTAATAACTTGGTAGCATCGCTCAAGGATGCTTGGTTGCTCTCTCCACGAAGGCATTTTTGTGTCTAGCACTTTTTGTATCTCTGGATGAATCCACGTAGGAAGGTGTACTCCGTTTGTGATGGCGTCGATGTCATAGCCAGGAAACATTTGTTTTGATATTTCACCATGACGCTTTGCCACGCCGTTTGCATATCGCGAGAGATTCAGCGCGAGCTTTGTCATGTTGCACTCATAGTGTCCTCCAAGGTCTAGGCTCTCCCATGCAAGGTCTTCTTCTCCGATGACTTGGCGTATCATTTCGTACGGGAACCTGTCGTGACCAGCGGGTACGGGTGTGTGCGTCGTAAACACATGAGCACTTTTTACGAGGCTCTTTATGCGTGGTTGATTAAACGAGTAGTAGCGAGAAAAGTACAGGACGTCTTCCATGGGTGCGAACGCTGCGTGTCCTTCATTCATGTGAAAGGTGTGTACGTGTCGCAAACCAATTTTTCTGAGTGCGCGCTTGCCTGCGATACCAAGGATTGCTTCTTGTTTTAAGCGCATACGTTCATCTCCTCCGTAGAGATGGTCTGTGATTCCTCTGTCTTGAGGTGCGTTTTCTTCAAGATGGGTGTCGAGGAGGATTATGGGTACGATGTGTCGTTGTTTGTGTCCAACAATGATTCCTACGCGTGGCTCAACCCACACGACGCGACCCTCGATAGTGATATTTACTCGCGCATGAGGTAGGGCTGTTGTGAAGGCATCCACGTCCCATGGTTCATCGCTTTCTGTTTGTATGCCATTGTGTAGGTGTTGTCTGAAATATCCTTTTCTGTACAGCAAAGTCAGTCCTGCTACTGGGAGTCGTAGGTCTGCGCAGCTTCTGAGCGTGTCTCCTGCGAGCACTCCGAGGCCTCCGCTGTAGGTGTGTACTCTGCTGTCAAGTCCCACTTCCATTGTTGCGTAGACAATGTGTGCGTGTCGAAGCACGTTAATGGCGTACTCCGCATCTTCAGGCTTAAAAAATTCCATTGCTCAACCTCTACATCTTTAGTCAGACTGCTTATTTATAAGGATGTTGTTGGAAAGGATTAAATAACGTGGTACTGTTGTAGTGTTGTGCCCGAACTCCGTTTTGTTATCAAGCCTGATGTAACCAACGCTCTTGCGCCGACATTGTTTCGGTGGGTGTTTCGCTACTCCGTAGCTGCTGTTGTCGTGTACACTCTCTTTTATTGGCTTGTGCGGCTGGGAGTGTTTGACCTGTCTTTATCTCGAATACTTTTTGCTCTAGGAGTGATTGTTGTCATGTTTTCGTTTAGCAGTATTAAACTGCAGTTTTTGGTGTTGCAAAATACTCGCTACGTCTTTTATGATACGCACGTTGTTGAGGAGAGAAAGCTCTTAGTGACTCGCAGACATAGTATGCCGTACAAGCAGATTAGTAAGATCATTAATAATAGTAGTTTGTGGGATCGGTTTACGAAGGCGTCTAATATGGTTCTTCGGACTGCGCGACATGATGAGGGTCAGGACATGGTTCTTCGTTCCATTAAGAATTCTGAGGAGGTGGAGCATAAGATTTACAAGTTACTTAAAGAAGACGCCCGTACCCGTCGTTGATCAAGCTGCTTTTGAAGCTGTCTTCTCTGTGTGGTCTGAAGCGAATGATTTCGATATGAGGAAGTTCTTGTTCGATACATTCGTGTAGTCCCTCAACAAAGTGCAACTGGTCATACCCCAATCCTATCTTGTGCGGGTTGATGTCTTTGATCGCGGCATACTTGTCTCCATGACTTCCAAGTTGTGCATGTGTGATGAGTGGGTGATTTTGTACTTGTGTGAGGCGCTCGTGCTCGGGGTGTTTTGGCGGTCTGCCTTTTGTGTGCTCAACTGTTTTGTCACGTGCTAAAATGACATACACTTCTTTTGCGTGCTCGTGTGCTTGCAAAAACAAGTTTACATGTCCAAAGTGTAGTCCGTCAAAGGTTCCAAACAAAAGAATGCGACTCATCGGGTGTACGCCCAGTATACGATGTATGCGAGCGCTGCAGTGACGATAACAACTTTTGCTATTTGAAGTCCTCTCATGATGCGCATAAACCGTTTTTGAGAAGGATTCATAATCGCTCCTTGATGATCTTTAGGCGTGAGAAGTTTTCTCGTTCCATTTCTTCAAGTCGCATGCGCACAAACGTTCCTTGCGCTTCCATTTTTGGTATTACCTCAAATTCAAGTGCGTTTACGCGTCGTTTGGTCTTCTCAATTTCATCAAGCATTTTTCGTATTGTGGTCTCAACTTCTGCTGCTTCAATAATTTTCTCAACGAGTTTTTCGTATGCATCAGCTGCTTCATCAATGCTTGCTCCATTAAAGTATCCGTACCCTCTATCAAACAATGTTTTTTTGAGTTCTTTACGGTTAATCTTTGGTACGACGACGCCCACAATATTTTTTTGCTCAATACTCACTTCTGGCTGTTCTTTAATCGCTAGTGCCAAGCTTTTGATGTGCAGGTCTGACTCGAGCATCCGCGCGAGGTTGATTGCTTGTTGCGCCCGAATAAATTCCTGGGTGAGTTCTTGCCGCACCGTCTTTGCTCGCTTAAGTATTTCAAAGAACTCAAGGATGAGTCCGTCACGCTTTTTTTTGAGCAGACCGTGGCCGCTCTTTGCGAGCTTAACTTTTTTCTTAAGCTTGATCAGCTCTGATCGTGTGGGTTTGATGTCGGTTGTCATTGTGTGTAGTCGTGGCTATGGGTAGCTTCTCCTTGTGTGTATAGAGTAATTTCTCGTAAATCAAATTTGTTGTTATCGTCAAATCGTTGGTCGATATTTAGTCCTGCTACGAGAAGGATGGGGTGTTGTTCGTCATCTGTGCTTTGAACTGCTTTGATGTACTCTCGTATGTTTGCAAGTCCTACCTCGTACACGAGTTCTGCCATGCGACGTACAGGGTGGCTTTTTTCTTGTGTTTCTTGGAGTATCTCGTTTTTGTACGGAAGTAGTGCTTCTGAGATGGCGCTGATCTCAGCATCATCTTCATACGGGCCTACTATCCCTTGCTTCCAGTTATCATATACCGCCCAGAGCGCTCCGCAGCTGTGTCCTGGGTGTGATCGATGATGTCTCTCAACACATCCCCATCGTCCTTGAGAGTCTATTCCGATGTGTGGTCCGTAGATGATGACTCCAATGCCATCATCAGGGATGTGATGGTAGAACGCAGTAAACAGTGTTCTTCCTCCTCTTGGAAGCCCTGCGAGTGTGTGCGCATTAAACGCTGGTAAGAAGTGAAATGCGTCAAGTACGCGTATCATGTCTTGTTGCGTGTCATCTCTACATGTTGCCATTGCAGGTCGTGTATGTGATGGTTTGCATCCTGTGCTCGCAACCCAACGTGAGATTTCTGCTACGAGCTCGGGAGTATGCATGATGCGTGGATACTCTGTGCGCACGACTTCTTCTGTGGGTGGGTGGAGGAGGGGTCTTACCATTGTTTATTTCTTGTAGTATTGTTTCTTCAGATCTGGACTGATTCTTGTCAGCTCGTGCTCGGGGAATGCGCGAAGCAGGTCCCATCCGATGTCGAGTGTTTTCTCAATTCCTCGGTCTTCTTGTTTTGCTTGCCGAACAAATGCGTCTTCGAATGCTGCTGCGAACTTCAACAGCCGTTGGTCTTTGTCTGAGAGTGCTTCTTCTCCGACGATTGCCACGAGTCCTCGCAGATCTCGTCCTTCTGCGTAGAAGGCATAGAGTTGGTCGCTGACTTGTTTGTGGTCTTCTCGCGTTTTTCCTTTCCCGATCCCTCCGTTCATGAGTCGTGACAGGCTTGGAAGGATGTCTACTGGTGGATATATTCCTGTTCTGTGGAGTTCTCGTGAGAGTACGATTTGTCCTTCTGTGATGTATCCTGTCAGGTCTGGGATGGGGTGTGTGATATCATCTCCTACCATGGTGAGGATAGGTACTTGTGTGATACTTCCTTTCTTTCCTTTTACAAGGCCTGCTCGCTCATACAGCATTGCGAGGTCAGTATACATGTATCCTGGGTATCCTCTTCGTCCAGGGATTTCTTCTCGCGCAGCACCGATTTCTCGCAAAGACTCGCAGTAGTTGGTCATGTCTGTTAAGATAACCAGTACGTGCATGTCTTTTTCGTACGCAAAGTATTCTGCTGCGGTCAGTGCCATGCGCGGAGTGATGATTCGCTCAACTGCTGGGTCGTCTGCAAGGTTTAAGAACACGACTGATCGCTCAAGAGCGCCTGTTTCTTCAAAGTCTCTCATAAAGCGCTGTGCTTCTTCGTTAGTAATTCCCATTGCTGCAAACACTACCGTGAATTCTGCGTCGTCACCAAGAACTTTTGCTTGCCGTGCGATTTGTAGTGCGAGCTCGTTGTGCGGCAATCCGCTTCCTGAGAAGATAGGGAGTTTTTGTCCTCTAACGAGCGTGTTTGTTGCGTCGATTGTTGAGATTCCTGTTTGATAAAAATCTGCTGGGCTATCTCGACTGTATGGATTAATTGCTGCTCCGTTAATATCAACGCGCGTTTCAGGGATGATCTCTGGTCCGTTATCAATGGGTCTTCCTGCTCCTGAGAGGATTCTTCCAAGGAGGTCTTCTGACACTCCGAGCTTG
>SKXU01000072.1 GCA_007128245.1 Candidatus Woesearchaeota archaeon | reverse complement strand
TCATCAACGAACTCATACATGCGCTGCTATCCTAACGATGAAGATTGCCAGTGGCAAGAATCATTTGATGATAGGAGAGACCAGCTGCCTCAAACGGGGCAATCAGTAACCCCTCCGGATCTAAATCGAGTCACTACAACACCACAACCTGAGTATGATCCCAGAACCGATCCTGGCGCTGATCCTACGCCTCCTCCTGAAGTTCCGCCTCCAACAGTTGTTGAGCCAGAAATAACTACTGTATCTCAAGAACTCACGGCAGCACCTGCTCTGACTCGCGTGAACGAAGGAGTACTCTTCCAAGCTCGCATCACGCGAGACGGAGAGAGTCCTGTGGAGTGGAGATGGACCTCTGATGTCGCGAGTTCATCAGCAAGAACGCCTGTGCAGGACTGGCAAGCAAGAGATCAGGACGTGTTCACAGTGGATGTACAGCAACGCTTTAGTCAATCAAACTACTATCGCGTCTGCATACAAACGCGGCTTTCACAAGTAGTAGACGAAGCATGCGCAACTATTCGCGTCGACCCCAACAACCCAATCATTCCTCCTGATGAACCACCTGCAGGTCCTGAGGATGAAGATACTCGCTTGGATCTTATTGACGAGGAGGATCCGATGCTTCCTGGTTGGGGTGGAGAGCTTCACTAGCTCACGAACTTTTATAAACAAACCCTTCCTGCCAACACAGTATGGAGTGGTATGACGCACATTACAAGAAGCTTCTCATAATACCCACGCTTCTGATTTTGCTGTCAATAGGAGTTATTGCGTGGCAAATCAGCGCCACAGGAGACTTCGTCAATAAAGGAGTGAGTCTTTCGGGAGGCGTCTCAGCAACGATAACTATCGAGGATGCGGTAACGCAACTTGATATCGAGCAAGCGGTACGCAACAACTTTCCGCAAGCAGACGTGACCTCGCGCTCACTCTCCACAACAGGGGGGTTGCGTACGTTCGTTGTGGACGCAGCGGACATCGCTGATGACGAACAAGAAGCAGCAAGACAGCTCGTCGCATTCCTGGAGAATACGTATACAGTAACGAGCGTCTCAACAGAAACTACTGGACCAGCCCTTGGACAAGCATTCTTTATTCAAACAATTATCGGCGTACTTCTCGCATTTTTATGGATGGGATGGGTGGTCTATCTCTATTTTGGAGACAGCACAAAACTCAAGATATTCATGGCACTCGTTGCCGCAACAGCAACATTGCTCGCAACACAAGGAGTAATCGACGGAACCACAGGAATGGGAATCCTCGCACTCATAGTCTTGGCGGTGATAGCAATATACTTTACGAGCAGTGTTCCTGCAGGAGCTGTGATTCTGGCAGCAGCATCAACAGTGCTTTTCACGCTCGCAGTAGTCAACCTGATTGGTATGCGGTTATCAACAGCGGGTATCGCAGCGTTCCTGATGATCATTGGATACTCTGTAGACACAGACATTCTTCTCTCAACGCGCGTACTCAAAAGCAAAGAAACAGACTTGTTTAAGCGCGTATGGGATGCATTCACGACAGGAATGACCATGCAGGTCACCACCACCGCAGCAGTCTTTGTCGCATACATTCTTGCATCAAGCGAGATTATTCAACAAATCATGCTTATCATCCTGATCGGAATGATTGGAGACATGATCTTTACGTGGCTACAAAACGCAGGGATCCTGTACTGGTTTGCAAAAAAACAAGAGCGCGTAAGAGAGCAAAACCGCCTGGCAAGCAGAAAACGCGGAGGAAAGAAATGAAATTCAAACTCAATATTGGACTGCGCATGTGGATTCTTTTCATCGTACTCTTTTTAGCAGTAATTGCAATAAGCCCTCGCCCGTGGGCAGAAGGAGCCACCATATCATCTGTTGAGTCACTCAGTCCAGCACAAGAAGCAGGAATGTCAGGGCCGTCAGCAAGCGATCAACCAGTAAATAGGGAACGCATTCTCTCCGTGCAAGGAACGCCTGTGCGCAACGCGCAAGAGTACCGAGAACTCGTAGCAACCCTTGGAGCGAATGAACTCGTACAAATTCGTACAAACAAAGACTCATACATTGTTACCACACGAAACGAGACAGACCTCGACCCTATCGGGGTGCGTGTTGTAGACGCTGCACGCAGCAACATCCGACAAGGACTTGACCTTACAGGCGGTGCGCGCGTAATGCTTGAGCCAGAAGAACCTGTAGAAGAAGAAGTTATGGAAGTACTCATAGACAGCCTTGAGCAACGCCTGAACGTGTTCGGGCTCTCAGATGTTGTTGTGCGACCAGCAAGAGACTTTACAGGAAACCAATTCGTTATCGTAGAAATTGCTGGATCATCAGAAGAAGAAATTATTGACTTACTCACAAGCCAAGGTGAATTTGAAGCATATATCGGAAACCAACTCGTCTTCTCAGGAGGAAACGATATTGTCGCGGTAAGTCGATCAGCAGCTGACAGCGGAGTGTTTCAATGTGCGCCCTCAGGCTCAGCCTTCTTTTGTAACTTCAGATTCTCAATTACGCTATCAACAGAAGCGGCGGAGAGACACGCAGACATTACCAGGCCACTCCAAGTGCTTCGAGACGCGCAAGGGGGGTATCTAAACGAAACGCTCGACCTCTACCTTGACGGCATGAACATCTCTTCACTGCGCATCAGCTCATCCTTACGAGGAGCAGTCACCACACAAATCCAGATTACTGGCTCAGGTTCAGGTCCTTCGCGAGAGAGTGCAGCGCAGAACGCACAAGAAAACATGCGACAACTCCAAACAGTACTCGCAACAGGAAGCCTTCCCGTACAGCTTGAAGTAGTCAAGAGCGACTCGATCAGCCCAGCACTAGGAGAGGAGTTCTTCCAAAACATCTTACTAGTAGGGTTCTTTGCAATTCTCGCAATCGTCACAATCGTATCAGCTCGCTACAGAGACTGGAAGATAGCGATTCCGATGAGTATCGCGATGCTTTCCGAACTCGTGATCGTCCTTGGAGTAGCAAGCCTTATTGGCTGGAACCTTGACCTCGCAGCACTTGCAGGACTTATTATCGCAGTAGGAACGGGTGTTGATGATCAGATCATTATCGTTGACGAGATCAAAACCGGCGGCTCAAACGGGGGCACGTGGAAGCAACGCATGAAAAACGCTTTCTTCATTATTTTCGCAGCATTCTTTACGCTGCTTGCAGCAATGCTCCCTCTCATGTGGGCAGGAGCAGGCCTTGTACGAGGATTCGCAATCACTACCATCCTTGGAGTGACTGTGGGAGTTTTGGTCACAAGACCTGCATTTGCAGAGCTTGCTGAAAGAATTATCAAGATGGAATGAGTCAGGTTTTTAAATGACCTGAGGTTCTCTTAGCCTACGGGGCTATAGTGTAGCTTGGTATCACTCGACGTTTGGGACGTTGCGACCTCGGTTCAAATCCGAGTAGCCCCAGTTATGCATCATAGTTCTCAATAGCTGCTTTGAGGGTGGCGTTACGCTGCTGAGTAGCGGTGTACGTTTGTCGTTGTTTTCTGTGCGAGTAGGCATGATGCGCTAATGAGCCGACAACGACTCCAGATCCTACAAGGGCTGCAATACCAAGCATAGTATCAAACCCTTGACTTGCTGCAGTAAATGCGAGTGCTCCACCCGCGAGCAGATGTGAGCCTACATGAAGTGCCTGCGCTCCCGCGAGAGTTGCTCCGATAACCGGCATCCGAGAGGTTGAGCTAGCCATCTCAACTGGGGGCAGGTTTTCTATATCAACACCGTATGTGAGTAGTTCTTTTTCTAGACGACTATTGTCTTGCTCAAGCAATACTTGGTTTTTCGCTTGTTTTTGACCCTGATAGAGTTGTGATCCCACATACACCAACAAAATGGCACTAAGACCTCCCCAAGCTGCGTCCTCAACAGGAGAATGTGCGTGCGTGTGGGGTACTTCAGTATGGCTGTGCGAATTATCTGCGTGCGTGTGAGGAGTATAACTGTTGTGCTCGTGTGAGTCATCAGCGTGCTCGTGGTGATCATGCGTGTGCGTATCGTGTCGACTAATGTGTGTGAGCGCAGCACCTGCTGCTGCCGCGTGAATTGCTCCATCAATAGCTACAGGAACTTGACCGCCCGCAGCAGCCCACAGTGACTTTCTTGAATTGTTAGCTGTCATACACACAGCAAAAATTAATAATTTATATTCTTTATGTTAATAAAACAGGTTCCCAAATGTTTATAAACGGCCTAGTGTTCCCACAGCGTATGGCGCGAAACAAGAACGTAGCTTCTGGAAAACGCTTCGGCAGCCGATACGGACGCCGAAACAGAGATAAGTTCGCAACCCTAGAAGGACAAGCACGAAAAAAATACCCTTGCCCAAGCTGTGCATACCCCCAAGCAAAGCGCGTAGCAGCAGGAATCTGGGAGTGCAAGAAGTGCGGACTGAAATTCGCAAGCAAAGCCTACACCGTCGCAAAACCCATCGTACTACGAAAACAAACAGAGGACATCTAAATGGCAGACTACAGATGCTTTGAATGCGACAAAAGCGTAGACGAATCCTACCTCAAAAAGAAAATCAGATGCCCATACTGCGGCTCAAAAATGATTTTTAAACCGCGAACACAACCAACAAAAATTCTTGCTCGATGAACGCGACAATCACAGTTCCCTACGATGAGCGCATACTCACTCTCTTTGCACCAGAAGACAAAGACATTGGACGAGCACACTACACCCTGACCCAGAAAAACAACACTGTAGAATTCGCAATTACCGCCCAAGACGCAGTCGCCATGAGAGCGACGCTAAACGCAATCACAAAACTCCTCACGATATGGGAGAAGACAGCACAATGAACACCAACGCAATACACAAACAAGCACTGCAAAGACAACTCATAGAACTTGAGAGCGCAATAGAAGAACTTGACACACAAGAAGCATGGAAAGTGATTGGAAACATCATGATAAAAAAAGATCCTAAAGCACTCAAACAAGAACTCACAGAAAAAAAAGCGGGAGTGGAGCAACGACTGGCTCTCATAGAAAAACATGCAAGCAACTGACGTCGTAGAACTCCTTGAAGAACTCAAAGAAGAAGAAGATCTTCCACGAGGAGTACAAGAAAAAATACATGAAATGATCCATGTCCTTGAAGAAGACATCGACCTTGAACTCCGCATAGACCGTGTACGAAGCATTCTTGATGACCTGGAAGAACAAGCAAACCTCCCGAACTACTTGCGCACACAACTCTGGCATATCGCCGCATCACTTGAGATGCTCTAAGACTTCTGAGCCACGATACGCAACGCCAAAGGAGTGGATACGCACAGCGCAAAACCTGCGTACCACAAAAAGATTACTGGACCAAACGAGACGTACAGTAACGCAGAGAGCACAGGCATGCCAGCCTGTGCCAACGAACGCAAAGACTCCTCAAGACCCATGACTTCTCCTTGTTTTGCAGCATCAGCATGCACGCTCAGCAACGCCTTCACGGTAGGAAACACAAACGCCGAACCCACAGAAAACAGCAACGACAGCGCAAGAAGCACCCAGACATTAGACGAGAAAAACCACGCAGCCATACCCGCACTCAAAAAGAGCGTTCCCAAAACAAGGGTGCGAGCACTCCCAATGCGATCAGACACTGCGCCCACAAGCACGCCCTGATTAAACACTGCATACGCACCAATAACCAAGAAAAACAAGCCGATACCAACCGCAGACAAACCCACATAATCAATAAGAAACAATGAGAGAACACTCGTAAACGACGTGAACGCAACCACCACGACAAACTTGACAGACAACGTGTACGCAATGATGCCGGAAGCACGATATGACCACAACGTACCAAAGACGTTCACGCGAGCAGCCACAAGACGTTTCCAATCCGAAGAAGAAGTTCTAGCAGGCTCACGTAAGAAAAACAACGAAACAAGCGTCATAGCAGACAAACAAAACGCAAACACGATAGTTCCCAAATACCCCGAGGAAGACTGCGCAGTAAGACCTCCCAACGCAGGACCCAACATAAACCCGACACCAAAGGTCGCGCCAATAATGCCGTACGCCCGCGCACGCTGATCAGGACGCGTCACATCAGACACAAGAGCAGAAACCACACTATTATTCCCACCGGTTAAGCCGTCAATGACGCGAGAAACAATAATGACATACACTGCAACAGGAAGGCCAGCAAATACGATGTCAGCAGGGATAAACAACGCCGCAGCAAACAACACCCAAGAAAAAAGCGTTCCCGCTTGACTAATAATCAAAAGACGCTTGCGACCAAACACATCAGAAAGCGCTCCGAGCAGAGGAGCGCCAAAAAACAACGCCGCAGCATACGAGGATAAAAGCGCACCATACCAGACCTGAGACAACCCGAAATCATCAACAATAAACGGAAGCACAGGAATTAACAAAGAAAATCCCAGTACGTTTACAAACGACAAGAGGAGCGCAGGGATGAGCAAACGGAACATATTCAGGCCGAGCAAAACGGCGTTTATAAAGAAGCGCTTTTACCACTCTTTTTTACCGTACGATGAGGAACCACGATAGTGAGTCCATCAGACGTGATAAGCGTCACAGAGAGCCAACCAATATTTTGCACCGTGCCAGAAACAGCAGA
The DNA here is from genome assembly GCA_007128245.1 of Candidatus Woesearchaeota archaeon. Classification (GTDB taxonomy): domain Archaea; phylum Nanobdellota; class Nanobdellia; order Woesearchaeales; family SKIA01; genus SKIA01. Next base: position 416 of record SKXU01000072.1, on the reverse strand, counting down.
CACGATCACGGTATCCTGAGGACTAAAACGCTTCACCACAGCACGATACGAAAACAAATTAGGAAAAAAATCAATGCCCCACACCACTAACGCAACAACAAAGATTACTCCCAGAAAGCCACCAACGATCTGCAAAGCCAACACAATCACACCAGCCTCAACAAGCGCCCACACAACACCAATAGTGTACAAGATTGCGGCAATACTCCCTGACAGGACACTCACATAATCAGCACGATAAAAAAACACTTTTTGAGCGTGCGAATCAAACTCCACAGAACGCAAGAACGCAGCGAGAAGCACAGAAGTCACTCGACCAACAATAATCGCACCAAAGAAAATAAGGATGGGAACGACGAGCGTAGACGTGATAAACGCAGTAATCTGCTCGGAAATAGTGATGAACTCCTGCAACG